>NZ_JAIQXS010000039.1:0-19857 GCF_020166565.1 Rhizobium sp. 3T7 | reverse complement strand
ACTGCACAGCGACGCCGACATCGAACATCTCGTCGATGCCCTGCATTCGCTCTGGTCGCGCTGCGCCCTGGCGCGGCACGTGGCCTAGCTGCCTTAGTTGGTGTAGAGACTAGCTTTGCAAAAGGGGATCTCGATGTCCAGCGTGCTAGCCCCAGTACCGGAGGGATTAGGTTTGGCTTTGACATAGGAGCATGGATCATGCTTAGCGTCCTCAGTCCTAGGACAGAGGACAGAGACCATGAAGAGCCAAGATGCGATCAGGCTCGGAAATCAGCGGGAGGTGGTCTTGCCACCGATCACCTCAAGTGGAGGATCATGAGCAAATGACTGCGATCCGCGCTCAGTTGCTAGAAATGCTTGGTGAACCCCCTCTGCCATCAGCCTGAGTTTGGCACCAATTCCGTCCTGACCCGTTTCTCCTTCTTCTTGGAAAATGATGCCGGCGGATTCGACACATTCTCCCGGCAGTTCTCCTTGACGCTGGAGTGAGTTCAGGCCGGCAGAAAGCGGTTTGGCTGACAATGATAAGTACTAAAGCCCAGCAAGGTGGAAAGCTAGGTTTCTCGGCTATCGGCACCTCATGACGGGTTGGCGAAGCTCAGTTCGGACTCCGTTCTCGAACTGCAACCGTGCGGCGGCAAAAGCCGTCATTCGCTGATGAACGCTTATGCCCGCGCGTGCGATCGCGCGTCCGACATCCAGAATGGATAATCGCAGCGTTCACATTTGAGAAATCCTCCCTACCATCGGCTGCGAAATCTCGGGAGGAGTTCGACGCCCCTGGCTCTGGCTTCGGATCGAGCGAGGGATCTGGTGTCGCAGATGGAGAGGACGCGCATGTCTTGGGCTTGCGGGCACAATCTGAAGATCGCATTTGTCGGCACCGGCGCACAGGGTGCATCCATCGGCGCCGATTTCGCATTGGCGGGCCTCGACGTGACGTTCATCGAGCAATGGCCGGAGCATGTCGACGCGATGAACGAACGCGGCAATACAGTCAACATGCCGTCACGCCCCGTTCATGCAAAGGTTCGGGTAAAACATCTTTGCCAGGTCGCTGAAATGCGAGAACCCTTCGATCTCGTCTTTCTCGTCGTCAAGGCCTACGACACCGGCTGGACATGTCAGCTGATCAAGCCGGTTCTTGCATCAGATGGGCTTGTCGTCGGCGTGCAGAATGGAATGACCCAGCATGCGATCGCGTCGGTCGTGGGGGCCGGGCGGACTGTCGGCGCCGTCTTCGACATGGCTTCAAACATGTTTACGCCCGGCGTGACAAATCGCCAGAACGACCACGATACGTGCTGGTTTTCCCTTGGAGCGATTGATCCGACAAATCGCCAGCGCGTCGAAACGATTGCCGAATTGCCTTGCGGCACAACCGTCGAACGCCTCCCTGCTTGGAGTATGAGGCGCTGTTTGCGGGCGACGTTCATCGCGTCCACGGATCGTTCGATCTGGCCAAAACGACATGTGCGCGAGCCGCACGATATTTCGAAAGGAGAAGCCTATGAGTTGGGATAAGGCACGTGGTCCGAGGATCGCATTTGTCGGAACGGGTGCACAGGGCGCGTCCATCGGTGCCGATTTCGCATTAGCGGGGCTCGACGTCACCTTCATCGAGCAGTGGCCGGAACATGTCATGGCGATCCGCGAAAACGGGATCACCGTGCACCTGCCGACCGGAACCATCAATGCCAAGGTCCCGGCGCTGCATCTCTGCCAGGTCGCCGAAATCAAGGAGCCTTTCGATGTCGTTTTCCTTGTGGTCAAGGCCTACGACACCAAGTGGGCATGTCAGCTGATCGAACCATGCCTCGCCCCCGATGGACTGATCGTCGGGCTTCAGAACGGCATGACGCATGAGGACATCGCCGAGGTGGTGGGCCGCGAGCGGACGATCGGTGCGGTCATCGAAATCGCCTCGAACATGTTCGTGCCCGGAATCACCAACCGGCAGAATGATCATGATACATCCTGGTTTGCGCTCGGCGCGCTCGACCCCAAGACGCATGAGCGCGTGGAAGCGGTCGCCGATCTGCTGCGGAACTCGGGCACGGTCGAAGTGATGGATGACATTCGTTCTGCCAAGTGGATGAAGCTTGTCGTCAATGCCGCCGAGCTCATTCCGTCGGCTATCGTCAATCTGCCTCTTGCGGACGCTGCCCGCGCCCCGGGCATGCTCGAGGTCATGCGGGCGGCTGGATATGAGGCGATGCGGGCGGCTCTCGCGGATGGAGCCCGGATCATTCCGATCATCGGCATGCCGCCGGTCACGACCAACCATCCGGAGCGCTATGTCGATCAGATCTTCGAGGAGGTGCTGAGGACCTTCTCCCAGGCCGACACGTTGACGACGTCGCTGCAGGATTGGCGCAAGGGGCGCCGCGCCGAGGTGCAGGAAGTCAACGGCTGGGTCGTCGACATCCTTCGCGCCCACGGCCAGGAGGCGCCCGTCAATCAGCGCGTTATGGACGTGGCCTTCGATATCGAGGCTGGCCGGATCGAGGCGCGGCCGGACAATGCCGCACTCCTGATCGAGACATATCAGGCCGTCATGGAATGCAGCTGAGTTTCAGCTGGCGGCCACGAAACGAAGGGTCGATTGCGATCTGGGAAAGGCCGCCAGTCGCATCCAGCTGATGCAGGCGCTCGTGTTCTCTCGGCTAAACCAGACTCTGCCGCGTCCAGCTCTTGCGCGCAGATTTGAGGCGGGCTTCGATCTGCGCGGCGGCGTGCTCCAGGGCGAGCCTCGGCGTCTTGTTGCCGAGCAATGCCTCATGGATCTCCTCGCCGAGAACTTTCTCGATCGTCGTGTACTGCGGGATCTTGGGACGGTGCCAGGTATGCAGAAGGTTCTTCTTTGCCAGCTGGTCCACGAAACGGACGATTGGCGAGCTTGCGGCGGCTTCCGGATCGGCACTGACCGAAAAGCGGGGCGCGACTGGAAATCCATTCTTCACATGCGCCTTCATCGCTTCCCTTGAAGCCATCCATGCGATGGCGTCCGCTGCCAATTCCACGCGTTCCTCCGGCAGATTCGTTGGAATGCAGAAGAGGAAACCGCCAATCGGTGAGGCACGCGTGCCGCCGGGGCCAAAGGGCTGCGGCAGATATTCGACGCGGCGTTTGACGAGCGATTGGACATCATACTCGAAGCGCGCCGCACGCATGGTCCAGAAATAGCCGAGGCTCGCCTTCCCCCTGAGAAACACTTGGAGCGTCTGATCCCACGCCATCTCGAGTATCTTGGGCGGAGAAATCTCCATCAGCCTGCGCATATAGTCGAGGGCGGCAAAACCGGCATCGGACAAGATCGTGCAACTCAATTCCTCAAGGTTTACGCCTTCCAGCGTAAAGCCTGAGCGCGTCTTACGCAGTGAAATCGCCGGCTGGCCGCAGGCGCCCATGAAGAACAGAAAGCTCGACGCGATCGGCATGCCGCGTGCACCGTCCCACACCGCTCCGAACATGCCTTCGTCGGGATCGTGAAACTTGCGGCCGGCATTGATGACCTCGTCGAAAGTCTTCGGAAAGGATAGGCCCGCATCGGAAAACAGGTCTTTTCTCGCCGCGAGAACCTCGACCGTGCAATAACCAGGAACGCCATAATCCCGTCCCTCCCAGGTCGCCGAAGACCAGATCGAGGGATGGAAATCGAGCGGATTGATCCCTGTCTTCTGGATATACTGATCGATCGGCCTGATAACGCCGCTCTCGGCGAATTCCCCAAGCCAGGGCATGTTGATGGCAATCACGTCGTAATCGGAAAGCCGCTTAGCGCCGTTTTCGCGGGCGCGTCGATAAAGATCGGGGAGCGGCAGAAGATCGAAATTCTTGCGCGAGGCGAGATTGCTGCGGAAGTCTGCCCACATGTTTCGCATCGCAGAGAAATAGTTGTCGTCGTTCAACAGGAAGCGAAGTTCGATCTGCGATTCCGCCCGCTTCTGGACAAGCCGCATCGGCGGGATGATCTGGGAGCCGAGCGGCGTTCCCCCGAAATAATACTCATCCTCTTCTTCCCCGGCGCGCAGCCCGAGGGTCTGCGCAAGCAGAGACTTGGTCTTGCGGGCATAAACTTCAAATGACCGGAGCAGTTGTTCGCTCGGTTGCAATGCGAAGCTCTTGCCTGTCGAGCCTTTGGCGACTTTGAGAATATACCCGCTATCGATGAGACGATTGATCAATCTCATGGAGGTTGCGTAGGGGAGGCCGGATTCCTGCCCAAGTGTCGAGATCGAGACTGTCTGGCTCAGGATGTGCGATTTGATCAAGAAAGTGACGATGAGCCAGATCGCATCGTCATCAGCCGCTTCGACGACATCTCTGAAGGGGCGGCGCGTTTTCTCGATGAAATCGATGACGCGCAGCATTTCGTATTCGTTCACGTCGGCCTCCCAACCGTCGCGCTGCCGACGATCACACTAGCTGGCAAATCTTTCCTTCACCAGCCCGTCTAGATGGCCTTCAGCGTGTGCGCTGCGGCGCTCTTTTCGCGACTTAAGCCGGCAAGGCGCTCATACTGTTCGAAAAGAACGAAAAAGTCCTTTTCCGCAAGCCCGTCGGCGAATGCCGCTTCATATTGCTGGCGGATCATCGAGGCCAGATACATCGGGACATGATCGGACTTTGCCGCTCCGAGGATTAGATCGAAGTCCTTCATCATCTGCGAGACGGAGAATGCCGGATCGAAATTGCGATTGACCAGGAGGTCGCGCTTATAGGCGATCAGCGGCGATGAGACTGCGCTCTCGCAAATGACGTTAAGCATGGTCTCGACGGAGAGATTTCCCTTCAGTCCGAGCGTCAGTGCTTCTCCGAGAAGGGCTGCGGTCGCTCCGACCAGCGCATTCAGCACGAGCTTGAGGTAGCGCGCTTCTTCGCCTTCGCCGAGATAGAACTGCTTTGCCGAGAAGCTTTGGAGAATGGGTTCAATCTTTCGATAGGCTTGCTCCGGCCCGGACACCATTACCGACAGCATGCCGGAGGAAGCAGTGACCGTACTTCCCGAAACTGGCGCTCGCAGATAGTCGACGCCCCTTTGCGCAAGGGCTTCGGCAACTTCGGCCGAGAGTTCCGGGGAAACGGTGCTCATTTCCACCAGGATCTGACCGGGCTTGAGTAGTTCGGCAAGCGCGGACGGCGCGAGTGTCAACTGGCGAAGTACGGCATCGTTCGGAATGGTGAGCATGACGACGTCGGATGCCTCGACAAGATCGTTGAGGCTGTGGGCCACGTTCGCGCCTTGGGCAACGACGGAGGCACGGTTCTCCGGAAGCGGCTCGTAGACGGACAGCGAATATCCGCTCTCGAGGACGCGCCTGCTCATTGGCGCGCCCATCTTTCCGATACCAGCCCATCCCACTTTCAACGTCTCGATCATGCAAACCTTCCTTGCCCGGTGGCGGTCGCCGACCAGAAGTTCCCGATACCGCTATTTTGCGGAGGAGCGTGAATGAACTGGGCCGAAACATGCCTCAACTCGACGCAAGCGCCGTCTCCTCCCGAAGGAAATAGTAGCGTCAGCGGGAGACCGAATGCTGCATCGAAAATATCCATTCTGGATAATTAAAGATTTGTCGAAGCACCGGTTCATCCTCTAGCTTTCGTTTCGGATCGCACGGCGGTTCCTGTGGGAGGAATAAAGCCGTCAACACAATAGAGATGACGCGGGAGCCATGGTTTCCGCGAGCGGTGCTTTGTTGTCAGCGGTCCAGTCCGTTGAGGTGGCGGCTTTTTGGGGAGCATAGGCCATGAGTGGATCGGTCAAGAACAAAGTCGTCATCGTCACAGGTTCGGCGCGCGGTATTGGCGCGGGCATTGCCGCCGACCTTGCCGAGAATGGCGCACGCGTGGTGATCGCCGACCTGAACCTGGACGCCGCGCAGCGAACGGCTTCGAAAATCTCCTCCGCGGGCGGCAGCGCGATTGCTATCGGCGTGGACGTCTCGGACCGCGACATCGTCAGGGCGCTGATTGGCGAAACCGTGTCTCACTTCGGCCGGCTCGATGTCATGTTCAACAATGCCGGCATCAGTCAGACCTGCCCCTTTCTGGAGGTGACAGATGACGATTTCGACAGGATCATGAAGATCAACGGGCGCGGGGTTCTGATCGGAACCCAGGAGGCGGCAAAACAGATGATCGTCCAGCGCCACGGCGGCAAGATCATCAACACGGCCTCGATTGCCGGAAAACAAGGCTATCCGCTGTTTGCGCATTATTGCGCCTCCAAGTTCGCCGTCGTCGCGATCACACAGGCCGCAGCGCGTGCGCTTGCCGAGCACAAAATCACCGTCAGCTGCTTCGGACCCGGCGTCGTCAAGACGGAGCTCTGGGACCAGCTCGATCGCGAGTTCATGGAGCGCGGCCTGACGGAGAAGCGCGAACAGGCGATCAACGATTTTTCACAGTCGATCCTGCTCGGACGTGTGTCGATTCCGAAAGATATCGCTGGCGTCACCACCTTCCTGGCCTTTGATGCGTCCGATTATGTCACCGGCCAGACCATCATGGCCGATGGCGGCATGGTGTTGATCTGACGAGGAAAATGCCGTTGCACGACGGCGCGATAAGGTTTCGAGCCAGACGGGCGGCAGAACTACTCTGCGGCCGTATCTACACAGAATAATCAAGGAAAGGCGTGGCAATGAAGGCTGTACGGTACTACTCTAAGAAAGATATCCGCGTCGAAGACGTGCCGGCGCCAAGCGGGCCGCTCGGCGACGACATGGTGCTGATCGAACCCTTGGTTTGCGGCATATGCGGTACCGATATCCATGAATATGTGGCAGGTCCGATCGTCACCCCGGCCACGCCCCATGTCTATTCCGGCGCCACGTTGCCGCAGATCCTTGGTCATGAATTTTCGGCACGGGTGCTGGAAGTCGGCAAGAACGTCACGCATGTCGGTCCGGGCTCGCGGGTTTCCATCCAGCCGCTGATCTCGCCGCGCGACGATTATTACGGCCGCCGGGGACTTTTCCATCTCAGCGAAAAGATGGCCTGCGTCGGCCTGTCGTGGGACTGGGGCGGAATGGGCGAGCGCGCCGTCGTCAATGGCTATAATGTCTTTCCTGTTCCAGATAGCGTGTCCGACGTTCAGGCAGCGATGATCGAGCCCGCGGCTGTCGCGCTCTATGGCGTCGATCGTGGCCGCGTGACCTCTGGAAGCTCCGTGCTCGTTTCAGGTGTCGGTCCGATCGGCGCTTTGGTCCTGCTGGCAACGAAGGCAGCGGGCGCGACGACGATTTTCGTCTCGGAACTCAATCCGAATCGCCGGGCCCTCGCAAAGCAGCTGGTTCCGGAGGCGATTGTGTTCGATCCGCGTGAGACGGATACCGAAGAGCTGTTCCGCAGCAACACCGAGGAGGGTGTCGGTGTCGACGTCGCTCTGGAATGCGTCGGCGCCGAGGCGTCTCTCAACTTGTGCGCCAAAGCCGTCCGTCGCCAGGGCACCGTCGTGCAGGTTGGGCTCCACGTCAGGCCGGCGGCAATCGATGCCATGCTCTGGGCGCTCAAGGACATCACCGTCGAAGCCACCTGGTGCTATCCGGTGCAGATCTGGCCACGCATCGCGCAGATGATAGGCGCAGGGATCTTCCCCGTCGAAAAGATCGTCACCGCACAGATTGCCCCCGAGGATGTGGTCGAAAAAGGCTTCAACGCGCTCATCGATCCGGCCGCCTCCCACATGAAGATCCTCGTCAACATGAAGGCCTGATCATGGAATTTCCAATGACCGGCGCCGTCGATGACCACGCCATCGCTTGAATTCGAAAGGGATTAGACATGTATTATATTGTTCATTGCCTGGACCACGAAGGGGCTGTCGATAAGCGCCTCGTCAACTACGACGCCCATAAAGCCTATCTGTCGACCGGTAAGACCAAAACCATCATCTCCGGCCCGCTTTTGGCCGACGATAACGAAACCATGATCGGTTCGCTTTTCGTCTTCGAGGCCGACACCAAGGAAGAAATCGTCGCGTTCAACAAGGCCGATCCCTTCACCAAGGCCGGCGTCTGGAGAACCGTCAATATCCACCCTTTCAACAAGCGAGTGGACAATCGATGACCATTCGCGAAGAAAAACCCGTCATCGCAGCGCTGGTCGGTCTCGGTTGGTGGGGTCGCAAGATGGCAAGCCTCGTCAATGCCGGAGGCGCGAAAATGCATTTTGTCCGCGGCGTTGATCCTAATCCCGATGCGGCCACCTTCGCCGCAGAGATGGGTCTTCAATATTCTCAGGATATAGCGGAAGCTCTGGCCGATCCGACAATCGAAGCCATTGTGCTCGCCACACCGCATTCGCTGCACCGGGATCAGATCGCGCGCGTCGTCGCAGCCAGGAAGCACGTCTTCTGCGAAAAGCCGCTTGATCTGACCAAGGCCGGCGCGCAGGCATCGGTGGATCTATGCCGCGATGCCGGGCTAGTGCTCGGCATGGGCCACGAGCGTCGTTTCGAACCCCCGATCGCGGCAGTCCTGGAGGCGGCACAGTCACACAAACTGGGTCGGCTGCTGCAGATCGAGGCGAATTTCAGCCATGACAAGTTTCTGGTGCTCGATCCATCGAACTGGCGGCTAAAGGCCGATCAGGCACCGGCGGGTGGGATGACGGCGACCGGCATCCATCTGACCGATCTCTCGGTGAAGCTGATGGGTCCTGCCGCCGACGTGCGCGTGGTGTGTGAAAATCTGGCTTCGAGCATCCCGCAGGGCGATACGATGAGCGCTCATATCCGCTTTGCTGGCGGAGGAACGGCCTATATCTCGGCAACGCTCGCCACGCCCTTCATCTCCCGCTTCGCCGTCTTCGGAACGGATGGGTGGATCGAAGTTCGCGACAAGGCGCACGTCGAAGCGCCCGACGGCTGGGTGGTCACCGAAGGCTGGAAGAACCAGCCGATCACCGTTCGCGAACTGCCGCCCGCTGAACCTGTCCGTGACAATCTGAGAGCATTCGCCAAGGCCATTCGCGGTGAAGCGGGCTATCCGATCACCGGTGAAGACATGATCAACAACATTGCGTTGCTGGAAGCCATCGTGCGGTCGGCAAAGAGCGGCACGCTCGAGCAGGTCTGAGGAGGAAGACATGAAAGCTCTGGTTTTCGAGGCTCCGGAAAAGCCCGTCATTGCCGAGGTTGGGATGCCGGACCTGTCGCCGAACGAGGTCCTCGTTTACACCAAGGCAGTGGGCATCTGCCACTCCGATTATGAACTGCTTGCCGGTCGCTACATCATCCCGATTTCCTATCCGGTCACGCCGGGGCACGAATGGAGCGGAGAAATCGTCGAGGTCGGGCGCAACGTCCAAGGCTTCAGTAAGGGCGACCGCGTCGTCGGCGAATGCGTGGTGCGCACGCCGGAGCGGTTGCACCACTTCGGCTTCTCGATGAGCGGCGCCGATCGCGAATATTTCGCCGTCAATCCGGAATGGCTTCATAAGCTTCCTGATGCCGTCGACGACAAGAAGGCCGCACTGATCGAGCCCTTCACCTGCGGTTTTTACGCCGTGCTGCGTTCAGGCGGAACAAATGCCAGCGAGACCGTGGTGGTCTCGGGTGGCGGTACGATCGGCCTGGTGTCGGCGGCTGCGGCCATCGGCATGGGCGCGCGCGTCATCGTCGTCGATCCGCTTGCGTCGCGCCGGGAGGTGGCCAAGCGGTTGGGCGCTGACGTCGTGATCGATCCGTCCGACGGGGGTGCTGCCGAGACGATCCGCGACCTGACCGGTGGCAAGGGCGCCGATCTCGTCATCGAAGCCTCCGGCCACGATGCCTCGCTTGCGGCGGCTTTCGACTATGCTCGCGAAGAGGGCCGCATGTCGATGGTGGGCATCAACATCGGCCGCAAGGTGCCTGTCGTGATTGGCCAGATCCAGATGAAGAACCTGACGGTGCGCGGCTGCATTGGATCCCCGGGCGTCTGGCCGGCCGCCATTCGCTTCCTCGAGCGGACGGGCATCGATCTGTCGCCGATCCAGACCCATGACTTCGCCCTGACGGAAGCGGTCCACGCCTTCGCCTTTGGTCAGGATCCGACCAAGAGCATCAAGATCACCCTGTTGAACGGGTTGAACCCATGACAAAGCATGCCCTGATCGTCGGCGCGACCGGCATTACCGGAAGCAATCTGGCCGAACTCCTGCTTGCCGCGGGTGACTGGAGCGTATCGGGCCTGTCCCGGTCGGTCAGCCCGGTTGCCGAGGTGCAAACACTCCGATGCGATCTCGTCGATCCGGTTTCCGTGCGCGGCGCGCTGCTCGGCGTCCGGCCGAGCCACGTGTTCATTACAGCCTGGTCGCGCCGGAAAACGGAAGCGGAAAACTGCAAGGTAAACGGAGCAATCGTCCGAAACGTACTCGACGGCTTGCAGGGTGCAAGCGTCAGCCATGTCGCGCTGACGACCGGCACCAAGCACTATCTCGGGCCATTCGAATCCTATGCCAAGACGCAGCCCGAGACACCCTTCCGCGAGGAGCAGGAGCGTCTGCCGAGCGAGAACTTCTATTATGTCCAGGAGGACGAGGTCTTTGCGGCCGCTGCGCGCGACGGCTTTACCTGGTCCATCCATCGGCCGCACACCCTGATCGGCTATGCCGTCGGCAACGCGATGAATATGGCCGCAACACTCGCCGTCTACGCATCGATCTGCAAGCAGACCGGCAGGCCCTTCGTCTTCCCCGGATCGCCGCAGCAATGGCAGGCTGCGACCGATGTCACCGATGCACGCCTGCTCGCCAGGCATCTTCGGTGGGCCGCGACCACGAAGGAGGCCGCCAATCTCGCTTTCAACGTCGTCAACGGCGAGGTCTTTCGCTGGAAATGGCTTTGGCCGCGCATCGCCGCCTATTTCGGTGTCGAGGCAGCCACCTATTCCGGAGAGCCCAATCCCCTTGAAAATCAGATGGCCGACGCGGAGCCGATCTGGGACAGAATGGTCAGGAAGTATGGCCTGCAGCCCAACGCGCTTTCGCGCGTCGCCTCGTTCTGGCATTCGGACGCCGACCTCGGACGACAGGTCGAGACCTTCAACGACATGGGCCGCAGCCGCAAGTTCGGCTTCATGGATTACCAGGATACGACCCGTTCCTTCACCGACGCCTTCGACCGCCTCCGGGCGGATCGCATCATTCCTTGAAACTGAGGAGGATCGGATGAGCGCTGACGTCGTCGCACCAGTCGAGCCGGCCGGATATTTCACCGAGGAAAATTCGGCCGAGACCGTCAATGCTAGAATGGGGAAAGAGGTTGATCCGCGCCTTGCCGAGGTCATGTCCTGTCTCGTCAAGCATCTCCACAACTTCGCGCGTGAGATCGAACTCACGCAGGAAGAGTGGGACTTCGGCATCGATTTCCTGACCCGCACCGGCCAGATCTGCACGCAGGAGCGGCAGGAATTCATTCTGCTTTCGGATACGCTCGGCCTTTCCATGCTGGTCGATGCCGTCAACAACAGACGGCCGAAAGGGGCGACCGAAAACACCGTATTCGGCCCGTTTCATGTGGAAGGCGCCCCGGTGCGCCAGATGGGTGATCAGATCTGCCTCGACGGCAAGGGAGAGAGCTGCCTGTTCATCGGCCGGGTGCTTGATCTCGACGGCAATCCGGTGGCGGGCGCCCGCATCGATGTCTGGTCGGACAATGCGGAAGGCTATTACGACGTCCAACAGCCCGGTATCCAGCCGAAATGGAACAATCGTGGCGTCTTCGTCACCGGCCCGGACGGAGCCTACAACTTCATCGGCATCAAGCCGGTCTCCTACCCGATCCCTGATGACGGGCCGGTCGGCAAGATGCTTTCAGCCCTGGGGCGGCATCCGTACCGCCCGGCCCACATGCATTACATGGTCTGCGCAGACGGCTTTCAGAAGCTCGTCACCCACACCTTCGTCGGTGGAGACCCCTATCTTGTGTCCGATACGGTTTTCGGGGTGAAGAGGACATTGGTTGCGCCCTTTGAACCTGTCGCGAATGGCGACACGCTATGGCGTTCGGATTTCGATTTCGTTCTCACCCGACCAGGGCCGGAAGGCTAGGAGATGGGCTTGGAAAGCTTCGTCTATACCGCAAATCCCGGCCGCGTCATCTTCGGCAGCGGTACGATTTCCCGCCTCGGCGAAGAGGCTGACAGGCTGGGCGCAAAACGTCTTCTCGTGCTCTCCACACCGGAGCAGGAGAGCCAGGCGCAAGACATATCCGCGCATCTGGGCGCACGCGTCGTCGGTATATTTTCGAACGCGACGATGCACACGCCGACCAACGTTACCGCCGATGCAATGAAGCTGGTCGATGCCCTTCAAGCCGATGCGGTCGTTGCCATCGGCGGCGGATCGACGACGGGTCTTGGCAAGGCGATTGCCTATCGCACCGATCTTCCGCAGATCGTTGTTCCCACGACCTATGCCGGATCGGAGGCAACACCGATCCTCGGCGAAACCGAAGGCGGGCGAAAAGTCACCAAGTCGGATTCCCGAATCCTGCCCGAAGTGATCGTCTACGATGTCGATCTGACGCTCAGCCTGCCGGTTTTGATGTCGGCGACGAGCGGCATCAATGCCATCGCCCATGCCGTCGAGGCGCTCTATGCCCGCGAGGCAAACCCTATTATCTCGATGATGGCGCTGGAGGGGATTGCGGCGATCGCCCGCGCCTTGCCGCAGATCAAAGAAAACCCTGGCGATACGGCTGCACGCTCGGATGCCCTCTACGGCGCGTGGTTATGCGGCATTTGCCTCGGCTCGGTCGGAATGGCGCTACACCACAAGCTCTGCCACACTCTTGGCGGTATGTTCAACCTGCCGCATGCTGCGATGCATACGACCGTGCTGCCGCATGCCGTCGCTTACAATGCTAGTGCCGCGCCGGCCGCGATGGCCGCACTCGGCCGGGCGCTTGGTGTCGCCGACCCTGCCCGCGGGCTTTTCGATCTTTCCAAACGGCTCGGAGCAACGATGTCCTTGAAGGATCTCGGCATGCCCGACGGCAGCGTCGGCGCTGCGGTCGAGCAAGCGATGTCGAACGCCTATTGGAATCCCCGAACGCCGGAAAGCGAGGGGCTGACGGAGTTGCTCGGGCGCGCCTTCAGAGGCGATGCGCCCGAGAAGATATAGGTTTTGGAGCATGTGGGATCGTCAGGCGCCTCGAAGACTTTTGCCTGGCAGCAGCAGGGATTTCCGGAAATCCAAAATGGATAATTCCGCTATTTTCTTTGCTCCCGGTGCGGTTACCATCAATATTGCGTGGTCTCCAACATCCGCAGATGGACGGGGAAACGCAAGGCCGATTTGGCGGGTGAGGAGGGTAAGACAGGTCATGCTTGCAGTTCGCGTCGCAATATCCAATCCCGACAAGACGGCAGCACGCGAGACCTATCTCGAGGATCACAAACGCCATCTGCGATCCGGCTGGGTTGGCATCGTCCAGTCTGGACCGATCATGGATGAATTCGGTGAAGGCAGCGGAGGAGTTGTCGTCGCCGATGTCGGTTCGCTGGAAGAAATGCGTCGCTTCAGCGCGGAGGATCCCTTTGTCCTCCATGGAGTCTATTCGACCGTCGCCATCTACGAGTGGCGACCAACGATCGGTGGTCGTGAATAAGACGACCGCAATTGGATTCCATGCATCTGTACGACGGCTGATTTTCTAAGGAGGAGGGAAAATGAAAGCGGCAGGCAAACTCAACTGGGACAAAATCCGCGACTGGCTCGATGAAGCTGGAAGCATCTGCAGCGGATTTTACGTCGAGTATCGAGAGTCGCGAAGGCACCACCAAT
This sequence comes from Rhizobium sp. 3T7, assembly GCF_020166565.1. Classification (NCBI taxonomy): domain Bacteria; kingdom Pseudomonadati; phylum Pseudomonadota; class Alphaproteobacteria; order Hyphomicrobiales; family Rhizobiaceae; genus Rhizobium; species Rhizobium sp. 3T7. The sequence continues at coordinate 6,078 of NZ_JAIQXS010000039.1, read as the reverse complement.
TGTCATCTCGTCGGCCGTTCAATCGGCCGGAACACCCGGCCAAAGCCGGCCCGACGATAAGTTGGGTCGTCAGCAACCGGGAAACCTGACGCCGGTCCTCGATCTCTTTTCTTGAAAATCTGCCGAACGGGCTCTCCGGCTTCTGCCTCGTGAGCCCGATGGTGGAGCCGTGAACTTCAGCGCGAAAGACGCACTTCGATGACGAACGCTATCTCCATCGCTTCGAACAAGCACCAAAGGGAGACAATCCTGCCGATGCCCCTGGCGCGAAGCTTCGTGACCGTCGTCTTTTCGACGCTCGTCCTGCTTGTAATATGTGCAGTCTTTGCTCCTTCGAGCCTGTCGTGGGGCGCATTCTCCGGAAGTCTGCCCTTTGCGGCGATTATCGCTATCGTCGGTCTCGGACAGTTGCTTGTGGTACAGCAAGGCGGCTTCGATCTCTCTCTTCCCGGCGCCGTGTCGCTCGCAGTCGTCATCGCGACCCATTTTCCGCAGCAGGATGATGGGCTGCTTTATCAGGCCATTCTCCTGTCGATCGGCGTTTCGCTGATAGCCGGCTGCCTGAACGGCGCTCTCGTCAGCTTCTTTCGACTGAATGCGATCATCGCCACCATTGGTACCAATGCGCTGCTTTATGGAGCCGTCTTTGCCGTGTCGGCTGGCGTCCCTTCGATCACCACCAATCTTCTGGCTGAGATCGCAAGCGGCGAAAGTCTCGGTCTGCCGAACTCGGTCATTTTCGCTCTCATTGCCATGGCAGTGGTGACCTTTGCGCTGAAGAAGACGGTGGCGGGACGCAGGTTCGAGGCAATCGGCGCCAATCCGTTGGCCGGCCGCGCGGCGGGCCTCAACGTGCGCATCCACCAGATGATGGCCTACGTCTACGCGCAGCTTCTCTATTGCATGGCCGGCACCCTGATCGCCGGCATTACCCGCGAGCCCACCGCTTTCCAGGGAGACAGCCTTTTGCTGCCATCCGTCGCGGTCGTGGTTCTTGGCGGTACGTCGCTTTTGGGCGGCCGGGGTTATCCGATCTCGACGGTCATCGCGGGCTTTTTCCTCAACCAATTGAGCCAATTCGCACTGACGGTCGGAGTGCCGTTTTCAGCTCAAACCATCATCCAGGCCTTGGCTCTGGGTTTTGGCATCGGTGTTTACTCGCTCCGCTGGACGGTAAACCTCAAGAGAACGACTAGGACAAAAAAAGTGGAGGACAAGAAATGAAATATGCTTCTCTTTCGAAATACTTAGCGCTTTCCGTCGCGACGGCGCTCGCTGCATTCGCCAGTGCCGATATCGCCAGGGCAGACACTCCGTCATGGTGCGGTCCGAAGAAGGCAACGCTTGCGCTTCTGGACGGATATGGCGGCAACAGCTGGCGCCAGGTCACCACGGCCTCCGGCAAGCAAACCGTCGAGCTTTGCCCCAGCATCACCAAATATGAATATGCCGATGGTCAAGGAGATACGCTAAAAGCGATCTCTGACATCAAGAGCATGGCTGCCAAGGGCATCGACGCGCTTGTCGTCTTCGGCGATGCAGGCCCGGCCGTGCTTCCGGCCATCACCAGCGTTTTCAAGTCCGGCAAGGCTGTCGTGCCCTATCGCGTCGCCGTCGGCGGCAAGGATGGCCAGAATTATTCGAAGTTTGTCGGTGCATCCTTCGAAAACGACGGCGAGACCTGGGGCAAATGGATCAAGAGCGTCCTGCCGAAAGGTGGAAATCTCCTGTTCCTCAGCGGGCCGGCCGGCAATAGCCAGGGCCTTGACGAGCTCAAGGGCCTGAAGAAGGTTCTCGGCCCGGAATATGTCTTCGTCAATCAGGAGCCATTCGCGGTCACCAACTGGGATCCTGCGCTGACGCAAAAGGTCCTGACGGCGGAAATTGCCAAGAACCAGAAGATCGACGTGATCATCTCCGACTTCGGTCCTTCGCTGGTCGGTGCGCTGCCGCTCTTCAGCAAGCAGGGAAAATCGATCCCCGCGCTCGCCACGTCCGACGGTAATTCGCTGGGCTGCTTCTGGCAGGAGAACAAGGAAAGCAATCCGGACTTTAAGCTCTTCACGGTCGCAACCGGCAACGACAACGTAAGGCTTGCCGTTCAATGGGCCGTCGCGCTTGCCACCGGCGGCACGCCGCCGACTGATCAGGTCTTCAAGGCGCCGGCATTCGAGGATTCGGTATCGGGATCGCCCAGCGCGGTGCAGTGCCGCAAGGATTTGCCGGGCGCCATCTACCTCTCGTCCGAACTTCCCGCAGAGGAACAGGCCAAGGCGGTCGGAAAGTAACTTGTAAAAACATGCAGAACCTGCCCGGAGTTTCCTCTCTGGGCAGGCTCTCCTCTACAGCGGATCACAGGCTATGGCTGCAGCAGAAATCATTGCGATCGAGACACCTATATCGACACGTTCCGACCAGACGATCTGCCTGACCGGTATCTCCAAGTACTTTGCGAGCATTCCAGCGCTTCGCGACGTCAGCGTCGAGTTCCGGCCGGGTGAAGTCCATGCCATTCTCGGGGAGAACGGTGCAGGTAAGTCGACGTTGATGAACATCATCGCCGGCACGCTCCAACCGAGCGAAGGCGAGATCAGCTTCGAAGGGGAGCGCATCAAGCAGATGACGCCGGAAATGGCCGCATCTCTCGGCATTGCCATCTGCTTCCAGCATCCGGCTATTCTCAAGGATCTGTCGATCTTTGAGAATCTGAGTGTGGCGTTGCCGCCATCGGCATTTTCCGGCCGTCCGATGCACGAAGTCGCCCAGCAGATGCTCGACACGGTCGGATTGGACCTGCCCTTGCGCATGCGGGCCGGCCAGATGACGGTGGCGCAGAAGCATCTGCTCGAAATCGGCAAGGCGCTTGCGGTCAAGCCGAAGCTGCTTATCCTCGACGAGCCGACTGCCTCCCTCGACCAGGAAGCGACCGACATGCTATTCGGTCTGATCCGAACGGCGGTGAAGGCTGGAACTTCGGTGATCTATATTACCCACCGCCTGGCGGAGCTGCGCCAGATCGCCCACCGTGTTACCGTCATGCGAGACGGGCGCGTTCGCGGCGCGGCACTCGTGAGCGAGACGAGCGATGCAGAGCTTGTAAACCTCATCGTTGGGCGCACACTGGACTCAGCCTTTCCGCCCAAGTCGGAGCGCGCCGGCGGGGAGACGAGTTTTGCCGTCGCCGGTTTGAGCGGCCACGGATTTGCCAATGTGAGCTTTAACGTGACGCGCGGACAGATCCTTGGCGTCGCCGGGGTGTCCGGCAATGGTCAGACAGGGCTCATGCGGTCGCTTGCCGGTCTGCATCCGACACAGGGCGCGATCACGTTGCACGGCCGCACACTCAGTCAGCCGACGCTCCTGCACGAATCCGCGTTCATGCCTTCCGACCGTCATCTGGAAGGCGTCGCGAGCGGCCTGACGGTGCGCGAGAATGCCACCTTCTCGGCGCTGGAGAAGTTCGCCTCAGGCGGCATCATGAGCAGCAGGAAGGAACACGAAAAGGTCACGTCCATCTTCGATGAGCTGGCGGTAAAGGCACCGGGTCTGGAAGCACCGATCCTGTCGCTGTCCGGCGGCAACCAGCAGAAGGTCGTGATGTCGCGAGCCCTGCTGTCGGAGCCGAGCCTCGTCATCGCCGACGAGCCGACGCAAGGCGTGGATGTCGGAGCGCGCTTCGAGATCTATCGCATCCTGCGTGACGTCTCCGAGGCCGGAACGCCGGTCATCGTGAACTCTTCCGATGCCGTCGAGCTCGAGGGGCTCTGTGATAAGGTAGTCGTGATGTCGCGCGGCCATGTCATCGAAACGCTCAGCGGCGAGGATGTCACTGAAGAGCGCATCGTCGCCGCGGCAGTCAAGGCCGAGACCCACGATGTCGAAAGCGGTTCGGCGTCAGGGGCGGCATCGGCAACAAGGCTTCGACATTTCTTGCAGTCGGACATTGCGCCGGTCGTGCCATTGGCGCTCGTGACAATCCTGCTGGGGCTTTTTGTCAACAGCCAGAACGACAACTTCCTTTCGACCTACAACATCTACAACATTTTCCTGCTGGCAACGGCGCTGGGCTTCATCGCCCTCGGACAGACGATCACGTTGCTCATGGGCGGCATCGATCTTTCAGTCGGTCCGCTCGCCGGTTTCCTGGTCGTCGTCGCGTCGTTCTTCGTCACCGACGATATGTCGACCGGCATGGTTCTCCTGGGCTTTTTGCTGATGCTGGCGGGCGCTTTCGTCACCGGCGCGGTGAATGGGCTGTTGATACGATATGCGAATTTCACACCGATTGCGGCGACGCTTGCAATGTATATCGCGATTCAAGGCTTGAGCTTTCTGCTGCGCGAAAATCCGGACGGATATATCAGCGCCACGGTGACCGATTGGATCAACTGGCAATGGGGTCCGTTCCCCGTGGCCTTCCTGGCGCTCGTGGCGGTTACGCTGATCGGCGAATATGCCTTGCGCAGATCGAGGCTCGGCTGGCGCTTGCGGGCTGTCGGTTCAAATGAGGAATCGGCACGCAGAATGGGCATTTGCATCGATCTGACCTACATCACCGGCTATATCGCTTCCTCGGTGCTGACAGGCTTCGGCGCGGTGATGCTAATGACCCAGATCGGTGTTGGCGATCCGCGCCAGGGGGTTAGTTATACGCTCGCCAGTATTACGGCAGTCGTGCTTGGCGGCACGAGCCTGACGGGTGGTCGCGGGACATTCATCGGAACGGTCCTCGGGGCCGTCCTGCTCACCGAGGTACTCAGCGCCGTTACCTTCCTCAGTCTCACGCAGACTTACCAATATCTGTTCCAGGGCATCCTGATCGTCGTGGCGGCGCTGATCTACTCGGCTGTGCGCAAGCGAGCGCCCTGATGGATCATACCCGTGCGGGGCGCGGAGACTTGGTGCAATCCTGGTCTCTGCGGCGCCAATGGTGCCATGTGGTACGCGTTGGCACCGCTTGCTCCAGGCTTTTTGAGTGTTTCAGCAAATATCGATGAGGGAAATGAGATGGCGAACACGGTTTATGGCATGCATCATATCGGCATCACGGTGCCGAATATCGAAGAAGGTATCGCTTTCTTCCAAGCCGTTTTCGGCGCGATCGAAGTGTTCCGCACAGGGCCTTTCGATGTCGATCAGGACTTTATGAGCCACAAGCTTGGGGCTTCGGCGCACTCTACCATTCGGGACCTGGTTTTCCTGCGTTGTGGTCAGGGAACAAGCGTCGAACTCTTCGAATATGATGGTGAGGAAGACTCCCGGCCTAAGCGGTCTTCAGAGGTCGGTGGCATGCATCTCTGCTTCGAAGTCGATGATGTCCATGCATGCGCGGAGCGCCTGAGAGCACAGGGCATCGATATGCTCGACGGGCCGAATCTTGTAGAATCTGGTCCCCTGGCCGGCTTCAACTGGATCTACTTTCGCGCACCCTGGGGCCTGATTCTGGAAGTCGCAAGCTTCGATAAGCTCGGCTACGAAAGTAACTCGCCCCACCGCTTGTGGAGAGCCAAATCAGGGTGAGGCGCCGCCGGTGTATGAATGAAACGGGAAAGCCCTGAAGTGTGAGTGCTGAATGCATGGCAATTGCTGAGAACTGCCGGTAGGAGTGGCGCGTCCGGTTAAACCAGCGTCGCGAAGCCAACTTGACCAACGCCAAACCTGGGACGGGACGCGCCTGAAGGTGCATCTGGGTCTTGAAGATCCCTCGGTGCCGCTGCTCTTTGCTTGAAAGCCACAAGAGGTTGAGCAGCGCCCTAGAACGACCTTTGCCGAGGCGAGTTGTTCCTCAATATCGCGTAAGTTGTTTCTCACCTCATTCAGCTTTGTGACGGCATCTTCAACCCGCTGGCTACGCAAGCGTTCGATCTGCTCCTTGGCCCGATTTGTGATCCGGTTGAAGCCTGCCCGGCCGTGACCGATGCCGCCTGCCCTCCGAGATTGGCGTCGATACTTCTGCCGACGGCGAGCCTGCTCGGAAGCGCCAAAGGATGCCGTTCAGGACCCGTCGGTCATCGACACGAGGTACGCTGCGAGGCTTGTTCGGCGGCAGTGGTAAGATGATCGACCATTCATGGTTCG
>NZ_JAIQXS010000038.1:0-24644 GCF_020166565.1 Rhizobium sp. 3T7 | reverse complement strand
CGCAATCTCGCGGGCGGCCGCATACACATAGCTAAGGTCGGCGTGACCATCGCCACGGCGCGACGGCGTGCCGACGGCGATGAAGACGACGTCCGCGTTCGCAACCGATGTCACCAGCTCTTTCGAAAAATCCAGGCGACCGGCGTTGCGGTTATGTTCGATGATATTATCGAGACCGGGTTCGAAAATCGGAACCTTGCCAGCCTCCAGGGCATCAATCTTTGCGGCGGACTTGTCGACACAGGTGACATGATGGCCAAAATCGGCGAGGCAGGCACCGGAAACAAGGCCGACATAGCCCGAGCCAATCATCACAATACGCATACGACCTCACATTTCCGGGTTTTAAGCTCGCTGGCTTTGAACACACCCATTCGCAAATGACATGACCAGTCTGCGTCTTCGGGGCGAATGCTTAAGCTGCCCTTACGCGTAGACCCTGAAATAATCGACGCGCATATGAGTGATCCTGTCCGCGTCCTGCAAAGGCTGCGGAAACCGGACGTCGGTCCTCAATGCAAGCGTTAAGAGCGGCCAGAACACATCGAATTCCTCGTCCAGTCGTGCGGAACGCGTGATTGGCCAATCAGCGGGTTTTCCCGTCTTCCTGTCGATGACGGGCTTTCGATTGAAGTATGGAACGCATCGCGTGTCATCGACCAGCATGCCGTAGCGGCAATACCCTGTCGTCATGTCGACAGGCGTTTCAACGCCGGTGCTTCGCCCACCCTCGTCTGGCCCTCCCCATTCATGAAGGTAGGTCCCGTAGACGGTGGGCTCCCATCCCTTATGCTCCACTATGTCGAGCTCAATGCTGGTCCTCGGTTCCAAGATGCTTCGGCCGTTCAGCATCCAGAATGCCGGCCAGGTCAATGGATGACGCGGAAAGAGCATGCGCGTCTCGAAATAGCCCTTGCGCCATCCCTTGAGGACGACACCATCCTTTCTCGCGGTCTGAAGATTTCCGGAAATCCACTGAAATTCGGGCAGCGTGTTTCCGTAATATTTGCGAACGTTCATCACGCGCCCGATATATTTCGCGGATATCTGCAGCGCCTTGCCATCTTCTGCCGCCGGATCGTCGACGACGGAATATGGATTGAAACCCTCCTCGCCGTGCCTGGTGGCGAATGCCGATCGACCATAAAAGCCGGTGCCGTCTGTCGTCGCCTTCGGACCGGCATCCCAGACTGACCAATCGAGTGAATTGAAGGCGTCTTCAAAGACGACCTTTCGTCCGACGGTCGGATCGTCAGAAGCAGGCGCCGTGGCAGAGGCACTCTGGCCCTGGAGGGCCAGGAAGGCAGCAGAGGCATGTAGAAAGCCGCGCCGTGATAAAGAAGGCAGCATGCACGTTCTCCTTGCCGACGATTGACCTTATGCGAGCTCACTTGCGGCGGTCCGCAGGGCCTCGGCATGGATTTCCACCACGCGCTCAGGGCTGTACCTGTCGATGAAGGTCTTTCGAAAATCAGAGTGTGACTGCTCGAGCGAAAGGGTGTCGCAGTAATATACCATCGCATCGACAAGAGCCCGTCCACCGCTCACCGGGACAAGGCGCCCAAGCCGGGGATCAACGAGGATATCGCTCGGTCCGAATTCGCAGTCGGTCGAAATGACCGGCAAACCAAACCGCAAGGCTTCGCAGATCGCAAGCGACCACCCTTCCCACCGCGAGGTCGAGACGTATACGTCGCTGGTTGCAAGGGCCGGCTGCGGGTTGATCGGGTAATGTTCGATACTGACGGAAGCATCGAGCCCAAGTCTCGATATTTCGGCGCGCAGGTTCGCCTCGCCGATGCCATATCCGACGATCCTCAGCCTGACATTCGGTCGGATCTCGACGAGTTTAGAAAACGCCTGAAGCAGGATATCCTGCCCCTTTTGAAAGGCAAAGCGACCGACATTGACAAATGTCACGGTTCCAGGCGAAGCGTCGGAAGACGGCGTTTCGGACAGATCAAAAGCCCGCACAGGGTTGGGGACCCAGACCTGCGGTACCTTGCTGTTGAACATCTCCTTGAAGGAGTCGAGCTGTCTCGGCGAAGTTCCGAAAATATAAGACACCCTTGAGAGGAAATAGATGCGCATCAGGAAGAAGAGGACCTTCGCCTTGAAATGGCTGCGCTCGCGCTTTGGATTTCCGTGCAAATGAACGGCAAATCGACGGTTTAATCCGATACAGGCCGCCATGCAGATGACTGTCGGCTCAATTTGCGGGACGACAACCAGACTGTAGTCCTTTGACTTGATCACGCTTCGGAAAATCCGCATCAAGTCCAGGCGCCCGCGAGCTACGCGATCGATGACGTTGTAACCACGCGCCTCCGTCGGCCGATTCTTGTGAACCGAGGTGTAGAGCACGTCGACCTCGAAATCGTCGGAAAATCGATCGGCGAGCATCGTGCAGACCGCATCGACGACCCGCTCTATTCCGGCAAACGCACTGGTTCCCGGCTGGATGTAGAGGATCTTCATGCGACGTCGGGATTGATCGCGAAATGGCAGGCCGCCTTGCATTTCCATTCGTCCTCCGGACCAAAAGGCAACAGGGCTCGATGTGCCGGCACGCGCGCACCGGACGCAAAAAAGACAAGCATTCAATCATCTGCAAATCGCATCGAATGCGATCAGTATAGGGCGAGCGGATCCAGCGAAGCTCCCAGCAAAATCACTGCAGGTGATATCCAGGATGCCACGGCAAATACCGATGAAACTACTACTTGGCTCGCCCCGAAATACTTCGGGACGCGTAGAGGCACGGTCGTTTCGACCATCTATGCTGCAACGCCCACAAGGTTATTTCTATGGACGTCTTGCACTGCACTTGGTATGCTGCTTTGCAACATAATCTGAGTAGAGAAGGTTTGCAAGATGTTAAAAGTCCAGCCGCTTCTCAGCATCATAATCACTTGCTACAACTACGAAATGTACATTTCTGAATGTATCAGAAGTGTTCTTTCGCAAGACTATGACAATCTCGAAATAATAGTGGTCGACGACGGATCGACGGACCGCTCCTGGGACAGGATCCAGGAATTCGGGGATCAAATCACTGCCGTGCGGACAGAAAATCGCGGGCAATTGAAGACATCATTAAATGGTCTGTCATTGTCGCATGGTGACTTCGTCTACTTCCTTGATGCCGACGACGTTCTTGGTGAAGGCACGTTAGCCGAAATTGCTCCTTATCTGCGCCCGGACGTTTCCAAGATACAGTTCATGCTTCTGCCAATCGACAAGGATGGCAAGCCGATCGGCAATGCATTTCCCACTCTTCAGCCTTCAGACGATTCCGAACCACTGATCCGATCGATACGTGAAAGAGGCTACTACAACACGCCGCCGACCTCTGGAAACATCTACAGGCGTGACGTCTACGAAGGCCTTGGGGAAATGACCTATGAGCGCGGCATCGACGGTGTGTCTTATCTACTTGCTCCCTTCGTCGGCAAGGTCATCTCGATTCCGAAGACGCTTGGCAAATACAGGATCCACAACGCCAACCAGTCGTCCTTTTCCGTACTGACGTCAAAACGGATGAAAGGCTACGTCGACCGGTTCATGGGACGTCTTTATCATCTTGCAGAACTCGTCCAGGCACGCTGTGCTTCAACCGCTACGGTCGAAGTCCGCAGTGACTACGCCTACGTCATGGAACTGAATACGATGAGCCTCGTCGTTGACGGCAAGCGGCCAGGTGTTGGCCAGATCGCAGCTTACATCGGCGCCTTGATGCGCGAAAACACCGGCAAGAAGCGATTTGCGCTTTGCCTTTTTGCCGTTGCACTCTTTGTGCTTCCAAACGGCATGGCGCAGCAGTTGGCGGCCATCCGGATTGATCCGTCGCGCTCCAGCCAGATGCGGGCGCGCCTGAAACAGGCCCTTTCCGTCTCGCGATAAGGTGAGGCGTCACGTCGCCAAGGCAACTGCCTTGCCGCGTGGCATCGCCGAGTAATAGACCTCGAGCGTCTCCCGGGCGACGCGTTCGATCGTCAGGCGTTCGATGCGAAACTGACTTTTCTGTCGCCAGTCGGCAATCCGTTCCGGTGCTTCCAGCAGGTGGCCAAGCATCCTGGCGAGAGCTGCCGGATCCCGGGGCGGCACAAGAAGCCCGGCCTCGCCGTCCTCGAGCAGCTGGGGAATTCCGTCGACAGACGAACCAATAACCGCGCAACCTGCTTCGCGCGCCTCAGATAACACGAGCGGTGCCGGGTCGGCATGGGAAGGAAGGACGAAGATGTCTGCCCCTAGCATGTAGGGGTATGGATCCCTTGTCGATCCGACGAATGTGATCTGTGACGCGCTTTCCAATGCTGCGGCCCTGGCCTTGTATTCCTCGCGAAACGGGCCATCGCCGACAATATAGAGATGGGCTGTCGGAAAGGACCTGTGTACGGTTTCAAACGCGTCAAAAAGGTCCGGGAGACCTTTGCGTGGATGAAGACCACCGACAAACAGGATACTTGGTGAGTGAAGCGGCTTTGGCTCTTCACTGCGCCCTTCCGATCGGCTTGATCCGATCGTGCCGTTCAACACCACCTTCAATTTCGACTGGGGAATGCCACGGCGGCGCATCGAGGCGCCGACCACATCGCTGACCGCGATTACGCGTGTTCCCAACCCCATCAGCGTTGCGCTCTTTTCGAACTCGTTGTGAACTGTCGTAATGAGTGGGACGCGTCGTAACTTGCAGACCGGGAAGGCAATCACCGCGCTTGTCATCATGTGCGCATGAACGATGTCGATGTCGTACTTCTTGATATAGGAACTCAGGCGAGACAGCGCCCTTAAGAGGCTCGGGATCTTCCGCTGGTGACCGATAAACAGCGTTTCGATGCCCTTTGCCTTCAAGAGTGTGTCGAAATCTCCTCCTTCACTTGCGAGATAGACCTGATGTCCTAGTTTAATCTGCGCGCAGGCGAGATCCACCGCTGCGTGCACATGCCCGTTCAAGCGCCGGGTATGATTGAGGATATGCAGAACTCGCATCGTCGACCTCTCGTCATCTGGTGCCAATGCCTACCGCCTTTCGGGTACATTCGACGGCAAGCCATTTGCGGTATTCAAGGCGTCGCGATCGCGGTCTCCACATCGATGGTGGAAACCCGGGCGGTCGGCTGATAATTGAAGCCGCCCTGCCGCCCGATCGATTCTATTCCAAAGCTCTTTAATCGCGCGATCGCCTGTGCTGCATTTTGTGCAGCTCCCTTGCTGTAGATTGGATAGGCGTTTGTCAGGACCTGGCTGCCCTCAAGCTTGAGGTCGCCACGAAACAACCCATTTGCGCAGGCGTGATAGCGGAAATCAGCTTCTGCCTGTTCGCTCGACGTGACCGTGCCGGCAATGACCTCGACTGCAAAATACTCGCGCTCGGCAACGCGCCCGTAAAAGTCCGAATAAACGGTCAAACGCTTCCACGAGCCCTCGTGCGAGAAGTTATAAATGATTGCCTGGGGAAACCCGCGCTCGCCAGCAAAGCTGAAGTACAGACTTATAAGCGTGATGGTCTTCAATGCGGAGGTTTGTCCGTTGCCGCATATCCGTTCGGCAACGCTAATCGGCACCGTGGAAACAATCCTGTTCCCGGCAAGGCTCTCATCGTCGAGTAACAGCTCGTAACCGCAAGCTGTCTTGTGAAGCTGACGCGCTTCAGCCGACAGCTTGAAGACAACGCCACAGCTTTCGAGCCTCGACACGGCTGCGCCATAAAGCGCACCAAAGCCTTCCCGCGGACGTGCCATCTGGCGATTTTTCGGCCCGGTCGTTCCCTTGCGCTTCAGCAAGCGGCGCAAAAGATTGATGAGCGAAGCATATTCGGCGATCCAGAGCATGCGCTTGCGCGCGAGATCAAGATCGATCTCTTCTGCATTGATACCGTAGAAGCGCCGCATGTAGGTTCCAAGCCCCGACCGGTGCAGGAGATAGGCGCCGATCCAGTAACGCGCAAAGTCTCTCGCATTCGCCATCCGGCGACAGAATATGCGCGCGTAAAGGACCGAGGCGAAAATCCGGATCACGCCAATTGGACCCGCCCCGAGAATGTCGTCGCGTATCGAAATCGGATAGACGGTGATCTTTCCCTGCGGGTTTAGCCGCCCCCAGGACGGTTTGATCGGCACATAATGTTCAAGAAGCTCCGGGAAGTGCCGAAGCAAAGGGGAATCGTCCTGAAAGATCAAACTGCCGACGTCGAACGTGTAGCCTTCGGCCGAAGACCAGTCCATGTGGTTTCCGCCGACGTGATCGTATTCGTCAACGACGACGACACGGTTCCCCTCAGCCGAAAAGATCGACGCCGCGACGAGGCCCGAAATGCCGGCACCAAGCACGATAACATCAAATTGCTGCACTGCGGACATGCGTGAGGAATGATGGCTTACGTCATCCATTGGTCGCCCCCGAACTGTCCTCCCAGTAGAACAAGACAGTATAACGCAATTAAAAAAGAGTCGACATCTCAAGCACAACGTCTACAGAACAATAGGCACGTGAGTAGTTTTTGCAACGCTTCTGCACTGCAAAATAAAATATAATTTTGCACTTGATGTACATCAAATAATGCGGCAGACTTTTTGCGGTTGCGAATTCAGGGAAACAGCCTTGCTGCAGTGCATTCACTGCGACAACACTGTCGAAGGCAGGGCTGATCGACGGCAAAGGGTTCTCCAGTGCTGCGGCAAAGCCTCGCCCATCTCCTTCACGGTCCATTGGACGGCATAGATCTAATCTCAACAGACGTGTTCGACACCTTGCTGTTGCGCCAGCCGCGATCGCAAAGATCGCGCGTAATGCAGGCCGAGCAGCGCTTTGCTCGCTTGCTGCGGGACGAGGGAACTTTAATCAGTGCGGAGCATCTGTTTCGAACCCGGCAACTGGCTGAGCGGTTTGCCTATCGCGCGCTCAACGTCGGCGGCGGTGCTGGAGAAGTCCGGCTCGTCGACATCATCCAGCGCCAGCTCGCCATGCTTGGCCTGCCCGAACGACTGATCGAGCAGCGCATCTCACTGGAGATGGCGATTGAAAAGATTTCGCTGTGCGCAAACGAAAAGCTCGCCAAGGTATTGCGCCTGCATCGCCAGACCGGCATTCGCATCGTCGCCGTTTCCGATACGGCACTGCCGAGACGCCAACTCGTGGAATTGATCAACTACTTTCACGGTCCGGGTCTGATCGATAACGTCTATTCAAGCGCCGACATGGGAGAGAGCAAGCGATTTGGCAGGCTGTTTTCACGCGTTCTCGAAGAAGAAGGCGTTGCAGCGTCGCGCTTGCTGCATCTTGGTGATGATTTTCTTGCCGACTGCGCCGTGCCGAGAACCATGGGCATCCATGCCCTGCATCTTCCCAAGGGGCGCCTGAGGCGGTTTGCCACACGCGCCGACGGTGCCCGGGCCGAAGCCATGCGCGGCGTTCGCAAGGGGGTCATGAGACCATCGGGCCGAATGCCTGAACTGGCTGATCGCGCAGCCTTCGGGCGGGAAGTGTTCGGCCCAATTGTTGCGCAGTTTTGCCTTTATATATGGCTCTATGCCAGGGAAGCGGAAACGCAGGGAAATGCCGCGTTGCTGTTTTGCGCACGCGGCGGCATCGGCATCAGGGAAGCCTTCGAAAAGCTGGTCGCCAAGCTTAACCTTCCGCTTGAACTCCGTCGCGAAAACATCCTCATCTCGCGCCTGGTGGCGGCGCGCGCAGCACTCATGCAGCAAAGCCCCGCCGTCCTCGATGAACTTGGCCGGGAGTTTAAGAAGAACACCTTTGCCGATGTCGCCAATGCACTTGGCGGCTCAACGTATGAACTTTCCGGTCCTTGGCAACTTCCCTTCGACCCAAGCCACTTCTTTGCGATGATCGACACCCCTGAAGGTCGTGTGGTGCTCGACGACATTGCGAGACAGAACGAGCTGTTCGAGCGCCATCTGGAGCAGATTGCCGGTGATGTCTCGCGTATCATTCTCTGTGACACTGGTCTTTACGGGAGCACGCAGCGTCTTGTTGCTGCCGGGCTGCCCGAACGGACATTCGAAACCATCCAGTTTGCAAGGTGCAACTACAAGGGCCTTAGCGAGGATCACTTCCCACAGGTGACGGGATTGGTCGTCGAGGAAGACCTCTATAACCCGCTGAGAATCGAGACGGTCATCCTGCGCTACTGGCAGATTATCGAGAGCCTGTTTGAACCTGCAATTCCCTCCGTTCGGCATTTGAGTGAATCTGGCGATGGAACGGTCTACAGCAATGCCGGCAAGATCGCTTATGGCGAGCTTGATCCTGCAGATGGAAATCTACTGCTTGCGGGCGTCCTGCAATACATTGATCGGGTCGGAAATGGCGCCGAGATCATGTCGGACGCCGACCTTGCCTGGGGGCGGCTTAAGCAAGCGATCACCAATCCTCGGGCCTTCGATATGATGGCACTGGGTGTCGGGGCCCGCTCCGTCGATTTTGGCCGTCCGGAAAGCGTCTATGTACTGAAGCAATCAGGCGCCCCGGATCTTGCGAAAAAGCTGACAGCCGTCAAATCGCAGCTTTGGCGAGAAGGCGCAATTGCGCGCGACTTTCCATTCCTGAAGACCGCACTCTTACCTGCCCTGGAGATGGCGCACATTGTAAGGGGAGTGTCGGCACGCCTCAAATAGCCGAACTACGACATGGAGGAACGTTGTAGGATCGGTTGCCGGATCAATCCGGCTCCAAGCAGACATCACGCGGGAGGATGACTGAGTGCAAGGGCGCGCGAAAACCCCGCGGCCTTTCACAAGAATATGCGTCGCGGTCGTTCGCCGCGACGTGGCTGGAGCTCAGGATTTCGGAGTGGGACATGCTTGCGGTTAAGGCAATCAAGGGAGCCGGTTGGCTCGTCTTCTCGCGCTTTGTCGGACGAATAATCGACTTCTTCACCCTGCTTGTTCTTGCTCGCATTCTGACGCCTGCCGATTTTGGACTTGCTGCACTAGCCACATCGCTGGTGATGGTTGTCGACACCATGCTTGAGGTTCCCGTGACCCAGGCCCTCCTGCGTCTTCCGACCATCGACAAAAGCCATCTGGATACCGGTTTTACGGTTGGCCTCATGCGCGGCGTCGTGATTGGAACCATCGTTTTGGCAGCCGCCTGGCCCTATTCGTGGATCAATCACGACAGCCACCTTGTTCTCCTCGTTGCCGTCCTTGCCCTTGGGCCTATTTCGAGAGGACTAACCAGTCCGGCGATGGTCAATTTCGCGCGGCAGCTCGGATTTCGTCAGACGTTTATTCTGGAAGCATCCGGCAAGCTGACTGCGGCCATCATCGCGATGCTCGTGGTCCTGAGTGGTGGAGCATACTGGGCCATCGTTGCCAACTTCGTGATCGCCTCCTTTGCGTCAACGGTTGCCTCCTACATTCTTGCTCCTTACCGTCCTGCCATTTCCCTGGCGCGCCTGCCTGACTTTGCCGGCTTCATCGGCTGGTTCTCGTCGGCCCAACTGGTCTCAGCGCTCAACTGGCAGTTCGATCGGTTCCTGATCGGCGCGCTTGCGGACCGTCCAACGCTTGGACGCTATGCAGTGGCGAGCGACGTTGCAGTCATTCCCACACAAAGCCTGATTGGCCCGGCGCTGCAGCCTGTCATGGCCGCATTCTCGCAGATTAACGCAGATCGCGCGCGCGTACGCCAGGCCTTCTTGAAGGCGACGCGCTTTGCCATGTTGATCTCAGCGCCCGCCTGCGTGGGGATATCTTTGACGGCAGACCTTGTGACCGACCTCCTGCTCGGCGCCAAATGGGAGCATGCAGCACCCCTACTCAGCCTGCTTGCCCTCGCTGTGGCGCCAATCCCCTACTTCCAGACGCTTTCATCGGTTAGCGTTGCACTCGACCGACCGCATGTGATCTTCCGTTTAAATGCAGTCGATCTCTGTTTCCGCGTGCTTCTGATTTCGATCGGGTTTTATCTGGGTTCGGTCACCGGTGTGAGCATCGCGAGAATTGCTCTGTCGACGCTCATGTTCGCCTTCTACCTCAATGAGGCCCGCCGAATGCTCGACCTTGGGATTCTGGATCAACTGCAAAACCTCTGGAAGGTGGCAGCCGCCGTCATCGCAATGGCGATTGTCCTCTGGCTTTTGCGGGACGAATTGGCCGGGCGAAACTATCCGCATGTGGTGGAGCTCGCATTTGTTATTGCCGCTGGGGCAGCAGCCTACGCAGGTGCCCTGTTGCTGCTTGGCGTGAGGCTGATTGCAGGTGGAGGCCGGCTTGAGCTCATTGATCGATGAGTGTTCACCGAGGTGGTTCCTGGTTGTGTTTGGCCGAGCGATTTGCTCAGTCTAACTCATCCTTGAGGCGAACCAGGACGTCGAGCAACGAAGGAACAGGTCTTCTCTGGTTTTTCGGCCCGCGACACTGCAGTTGCCAGCCGCGGCGGAAAGGCGCCCTCTGCTCATCGACGCAGGAGCGAAGAAGAGTCGTCGGATGCATGCCGTCCTTCTTGCGCGTACGTATTCTTTCAGCCCCAACTGCCAGTGTCAGCTCCCAATGGCACTCGCCACTCGGACCTTCCAGGCGGGTCCTGAAGCCCCCGCGCTGCGGGCTCGGCGGATAAACACGGAACGGGCCAACACCTGACCAAAGTCTGCACGCAAACTTTGGTCAGTTGCCACGTGCCCGGTTAATGACCGTTCCGACCACATTGGCACCAGCGCGACGCAGGAGCTGAACGGACTCCGAAACCTCCTCGATCGTCGTTTGGCCAGCGCGCGCGACAACGAGAACGGCGTCCGCGTAGCTTGCAAGCGCAAGCGCATCCATGGAATGGCGAAGTGCCGGAAGATCAAGAAGCACGTCGCCGCGTGCGCGTGCTGCTTCAAAGATCCGTCGCACACGGGGATTGCGAAAATCGGTGAACAAATTTGCGTTCGCATCTCGGGAATGGATGGGCAGTACAGCGACCCCACCGACATCCTCGAAGGACAACTGCTCAGGCATCAGCCCCGCAAATGCGGCACCAGCCAAAGAGACAGCCGGCAGATTATCAGCGCTTGCGCGTGTATCCTCGCCGTCAGCAGCCTTGAACAACGTCACCTGCCGACCGCCGCGGCTGATGAGCTGCGCGAGGCTGGCGCACAATGTCGAGACACCAGCACCGGGCGTCCAGCCGACAACGGCAATCACGATGCTTTTTTCATTTCGAAGGCTCGTGCAGGCAATCTCGACCGACGTACGCAAATCACGAATGGCGGCAACGAATTTTTGCTGCTGCGGGCTCGTGATGTGCAACGGAACACCCTCGGCGCCAGGAACATCCGGGACCGAGCCCAGGCAGCGAACCTCCATCTCTCGAGCTAGGTCTTTGGCGCTGCGAACGCGGCGATCAAGGGCCATTCGCACAACGACAACGCCGAATCCGACCAGCAGTCCGAGCACACCGCCCAGCGCGATGATGAGAGATTCCCGTGGAGCTGATGGTCCTAGCGGTGGAAGTGCCGCCCCGATGATACGGGCATCCGCATCAGGCGTTGCAATCGCTGGCAGCGAACCTGCATGCATTGCTTCGCGCGCTGCATCGACCTGCCTTGCAAGCGAGTCCAGTCGGCCCTGCAATGCTTCGGTGCCAGCGCGCGCAATCTGCTCCTTGAAGGCCACCGTCTGATAAATGTAACCCGAGACCGCTGCGTTGGCGACGCGGGCCGGCAGCTTCGGATTCGAGGACGAATACTCGATTTCGATGACGAAGGATTGTCCGACACGACGTGCGTTCAGGCGAGACATGAAGTTCAGGAAGGCCGCCCGGTCTGCCTCGTCGGCTTGTTCAATCGTGGTGCTTGCCCTTCCAGGCTCTGTCCAATTGGCTTTTGCGCTATCGGCACCCTGCCGCCCTTGGAACACTGGCAATCCACTCAGCAACCTCGCGAGCAAGCCTGGCTGCCTACGGCCAAGCTCCTGGTCGTCCTTTAGGTTCAGGCTTTCAAACACCGCTGACAGCAGGCGCTCCGATTTTATGGTCTGAAGCTCACTGTCAGCGCGATTAAGATCCAGCGTCTGCTGAGCACCTAATTCGCCAGAGATGGCCGACTGGCGTGGTTCAAGTAGAAGCGTTGCCGTTGCCTGATAGGTTGGCGGCAATGAATGGGCGTAGAGCGCGGCAAGGATGAGACCGGCTGCGCTGCAGGCCGAAAGCGCAATCCTGTGACGTGTGCCGAGATCAATCAACGCGCGCAACAGGGCGATTGGCCCATCGCCGGCCACATCGGATTGTGTCTCGTTCACCCGCCACAGCCTCGAGGTGACATCAATAGGGCGGGGTCTGTTGAACATCATTCGTGCTCCTAGGGTTCAAGAGGTTTTGGTGGCAGTCTTTGGCGTCGCGATCACAGCGGCGCGTTCCGGCTCGAGCCTGCCACGAAGAGCGTCAAAGGCCGCCAAAAGGTTGCCGCGGGCTCTACCGCGCCGGTCGATGAAGGGTTCGGGCCAGACGGCACGGCTAAAATTGCTGGCGGTGTTGCGGAAGATATGGTCCACGACCTTGGGGAGGCTCATCGTGCCCTTGGTCATCATGTAGAGCGGGTTGATAACTTGCGAATATCCCAGCCGTTCGCCGCTAACCCTTCCGCTCTTCACGCCCATATGGACGCCAAAGGCGAGAGCCGATTTGACGAGCCGGCCGCCGCCCTTGGCAAGTGCCGCTGCAAAGTCACGGTCCTCCAGCCACCCGTATAGGACCAGACGCTCGTCGAAGCGGACGTCGCCAATTGCAGAAAAACGGAAGGCCATGTTGCAGCCATAAGGGCTGAACGGTTCCGACCACGTGGCGTCGGCCTCCCCCGCCTCGACCAGATCAACCGCGTCTTGAAACGAAATACCCGGTCCCTTGATGCCATCGGCAAGGACGTGGCCTGTAAAGCCCACAATCTGGCTTTCGTCACGAAATGTCTGTATTGCGCTGGCGAGCCAGTTCTTATCAGCGATGAAATCATCATCGAAGAATGCGACAGCTTCGGTTCCTGGTCTCACGTGTTTCAGCGCGGTGTTGCGTTGTGCGGCAAGCCCGGGAGGACCCGTGATGATTGTCACGTCTGGATGGCCTGCCAGATCGCCAGCATCTGAAGCATCGACACACGAAACAATCACTGCATCCGGCTTCAGGCTCTGTGTCGCCAGGAGATGCCGCACGCTCGCACTGACGATACCGGGACGTCCGCGGGTTGCGAAGATGACGCTGATATGCGGCGAACTCGGATCGACCGATCTGTGGCTGCGGACCTCGGCCCTTGGGTTTTCGAGGAGCTCGATATAACCCGCTGCTGTTTTCTCCCAGGAGAATTGGCCAACCCGCTCGCGTCCTTTCTCCACCAATTCTTCTCGAAGCTGCACGGATGCGTGAAGCAAGCCTATGCGCTCGATCCACTCGACCGGTTCAAGAGGAGAAGCGACCAGGGTCGCGTCTCCACAAACCTCCGGCATGCTCGCACAATGCGACGAAACGACAGGACAGGATCTTGCCATTGCCTCCACGATCGGCAGTCCGAAACCTTCCGTCAGCGAAGGAAATGCAAGACAAAGCGCGCGGTCGAAGAGATAGGCAAGGTCGTGGTCGGACACACGCCCGAGAAAATGGACATTCGGCTGACGTTTGAGGGTTTGCTCGGCAAATATGCCATCGCCCCCACCAGCAATGACGACATCAAGGCTCATCTCATCAAGCTGGGGCGCGATGTCAATCAAGAGCGACAGGTTCTTGTGACGCGCACGCGATCCGAGAGCCAGGACAAACGGTCGGCGCGGCCTTCCCGAGGCCATCATCTTCGGGGCTACTTCGGCAAGCGATGCATCCCAAAGCAGCGCGTGCTCGTGTCCGTTTGGAAGAACGGCAATCTCAGACAAGCGGATTGGCAGGTGACGCGCGATCTGTCGCGCGGCCGCATGGGACACGGTCGCAACGCGTAGAGACCGTCGCACCAGCAATGGCTGGAGAGTGTGGTAAAGGGCACGAAACGATCGGCTGTAACTCTGCGGTGCGGCAAAAATGTTTGCATCGTGGATGCATACGATCTGCTCGATCTTTGCCGCCGGCCCCGTGTTGCAGAGATTGAGGAGCCTGCGATTGCCACTGAGAAACGGCAGCTCGATCTGCTCCCAGGCATGACCGTTCAGCTGGCCACCTTGTTCAACTCGCATGCGCCGCAACGACAGCTCCGGCGTTTTGACCGGCGCGATCACAACTGATCCGCCCGACTGTGCAAAATCGTCCATCGCATTGACGACATTATGCGCGTATCGCTGGACGCCCGTTATGTCATGCGTGAGAAATCGGCCATTGATTGCGAATTCGCTTGCGCTCATTCAGAAATCTCCTGGCGACCGCGACGTGTCGCGGTACCGATTGAAAGCATCAAATCACTGCACGCTTCTTGATTGCCGCCGCGTAAAATCAGGGCATAGCCAGCCGCACCTGCCTTTTGAGCATGCGCCACAATGCTGAGATCAAGTGGAGGGGCGCGATACCGCGCCGCTTAAGGTTTTAATAGCTGCCGCGCGAGCGCAGGACAGCCGGAATTGTCTTCAGCATGATCGACAGGTCGCCAAGAACACTTTGTTCTTCGACATAGCGAACGTCGAGTTGAACGCGGTCTTTATAGCTCGTGTCACTTCGTCCACTGACCTGCCACAGGCCTGTTACACCGGGACGAACCCTGATGTAGTCGGCGTAGTGAATGCCGTAGAGTTCCGCCTCGCTTGCAACGATCGGCCGCGGTCCGACAAGGCTCATCTGGCCGCGAATGACGTTGAAGAGCTGTGGAATTTCGTCAACGCTGCTTTTGCGCAAAAGTGCGCCAAGCGGAGTGACACGGGGATCGTCTCTGAGCTTGCGCGTTGCGTTCCATTCCGCCCTGAGCGAAGGATTCGCCGCCAGATGCCGGCTCAATACCTCGTCTGCATTTTTTACCATTGTCCTGAACTTCAAGCAGGGGAACATGACGCCGTGCCTGCCGATCCGCCGGTGAGCGATGAATATCGGTCGCCCCTGCAGGATTAATAGGACGGCGACGAGCATCAGTATCATCGGGGCCAGGACGACAAGGCCAATGCTCGCAATTGTTGTATCAATTGCGTATTTCAAACCGTCCATCACAGAGGAACGGTTTTCATGTCCGAAGATATCGGACCTTCGGGAGGTCGCTCTGCGAGAGTGCAGTGGCGCCTTGTTGAACCTGTCGAAATTTCGACCGAGATCAATTTCCCTCATCTGCGGACTCCCCTCGTAAACAACTTAGACTTCGGGCATGTGCAGACAATGCCGTCATGGCATGCACAAGAAAGCTAACAAGTATTAAACGATTTGACAATAATTTTATTGCGCTGCACTATATAACTGTGCAGCGCGGGAAATGGACATCACTTGTTGATCATATTTCTGTCTTAACTGCCTAATATAGTTGCCGATAGTCTGATTTTTAATCGAGAAATCGGCAAGAACTGCGCCCGCAATGCACGCCACGATAATTCCGATTGTTCTATCTCGAGGACTTGGCGTGCGAGTAGCAATTATTCATTACTGGCTGGTCGGAATGCGCGGCGGCGAGAAGGTTCTCGAAGCACTGTGCGATATATTTCCCACAGCCGACATCTACACACATGTTTGTGATCTTGCGGCGATTTCCGACAAGATCAAACAGCACAAGATACAGACGACGTTCATCGGCGGCCTGCCTTATGCAAAACGGATGTACAAGCGCTACCTGCCGTTGATGCCAATGGCACTCGAGCAGATCGATCTCGGCGCCTACGACCTTGTTATCAGCAGCGAGTCGGGACCAGCCAAAGGCATCATACCGACATCGCCGGCCTTGCATCTTTGCTATTGCCATTCCCCGATGCGCTACATCTGGAACATGTACAACAAATACTACGACAGTTCCGGCCTGATGACGCGAATGATGATGCCGCCAATGGCGCACTATCTCAGGACATGGGATGTCGCGACCGCCAATCGCGTCGATGATTTTATCGCCAATTCGACAACCGTCGCCCAACGGATCAAGAGTTATTATCGCCGGGAGGCAACCGTCATTCATCCTCCCGTCGACACCACAGCGTTTCGCCCGGTCCCAGCCTCTGACGTCGAGGACTACTATCTCATGGTCGGAGAGCTCGTCAGTTACAAGCGACCCGATCTGGCCGTCGAAGCCTTTAATCGGATGAAAGCCAAGCTGGTTGTCATCGGTGGTGGCGAAATGCTCTACCACCTCAAGAAAATCGCTGGTCCGACCGTCTCCATCCTGGGCGCACAGTCTTTCGACGCGCTTAGGCATCACTACGCCCGCTGCAAGGGCCTAATCTTCCCCGGCGAAGAGGACTTTGGGATCGTACCCGTCGAGGCGATGGCGAGCGGACGACCGGTCATCGCCTTTGGCCGGGGTGGGGCAACGGAGACTGTCGTCAACAACAAGACCGGCGTTTTCTTTCAGACCCAGACGGTCGAGGCACTGATTGATGCCGTCGAGCGAATGGAACGTCTCGATTTCAACCCAGCGGACGCCGTGTCTCGCGCGGCCGATTTCCGACGGGACGTCTTTGTGGATCGCTTCCGGACCTATGTTGCGCGGGCAACTGGCGCCACACTGGCGGTATCGGCCTAAACGTACCGACGAATTGCCAAGATAATTTCAACTGGAGCAACAGGATGCGGCTTTCCTCCTTACGCGAAGTGGTCCGAGGACGCGGTCTTTCGGACAAAAGCAATGAAAGGCCGGACCGCAAGGCAGCAGTTTCTGCGGCATTTTTGGCGATTGCCATTGGAGCTGGTGCGGCCCATGCCGGTGAGGAATATGCGCCCGGGCCGCAGGACACCTTGAAGGTCCGCGTTTACGAGTGGCGCCCAAGTACGGGCACCGCATTCGAATGGGCCCCTTTGACGGGAGATTTCGTCGTCTCTTCCGCGGGCAACCTATCGCTGCCGATCATCGGCAATGTCCCGGTGGCAGGCAAGACACTCGAGCAGATATCGGAAACGATTGGAGAGCGCCTCCAAAACGAGGTCGGCTTGCAGAAGCGGCCAAGTGCTTCGGTCGAAATCTCTTCATATCGCCCGCTTTTCGTGACCGGGCTGGTGGCAAGCCCTGGCAAGTATAATTACAGCCCCGGCCTCACCGTCGTACAGGCGCTCAGCATGGCGGGCGGGATCGGTTCGACCGATGCCAGCACGATCAGCCTGCAGCGCGACGCGCTGTCGAGCAAGGGCCAAGTGCGGGAACTGGAAGCCGAACGACTTGGCCTTGTCGCACGACAGGCGCGCGTCGATGCGGTTTTAAAGGGAGCCTCATCCGTCGTCTTTCCCCAAGAGCTCACGTCGAGGGTGAACGAACCGCGATTCTCGAAAATGATGGAGGAGGAACAGTCCCTCTTTGAGACCCGCGAGCGCTCGATGATGACAGAGATCGACGCGCTGAACCGGGCCAAAGTACTCGCCAACAATCAGATCGACGCGCTGAAGGAGAAAGCGGCCTCGCTTGCAAAACAGATCGATCTGGCAAGCAAGGATCTGAACACGGTCAACAAGCTTGTCTCACAAGGGCTGACACTGTCGACCCGCCAGCTCGGCGCCAACCAGACTGTCGCTGAACTCGAAAGTCGCAATCTTGACGTTTCGCTGGCCACGCTGAAGACCGAGCAGGATCTTGCCAAGGTCGATCAGGATATTGCCGACGTCCACAATCGCTATCGTGTCAACGCGCTGACGGAGGCAGCCGAACTGCGCGACAGGTTTGCTTCAAACACCGAAAAGACCAAGACGGCAGTCGATCAGCTAAAGAACCTTGAGGTCCGCGCCCCCTCCGCAATGGCCTCTCTGGCAGAGGAAAAGGCTCCCTACACCTTCCTGATGACGGTCAACCGGATCATTGACGGCACTATGCAAACGCTTGTCGTGGGCGACAACGATCCCGTCATGCCCGGTGACATGATCAGAGTTCAGCAGCGGGAAGAGCCAACGGTTACCTCGTCGGACGTCAGCAGCAATTGACCTGCTGGTTGTTGCCGCTCTGGGACACCGCAATTTGAACTTGCCTCACCAGAGGAGATACACGATTATATCCGGTTAGGGGGATTTCGATTGGGAGGTCGGAGCAACCGATGGGCTGGGCGCTTGTAATCTCATTTCTGATCGGCGCTGTCTGCGCGTTGCGCGTGCCGGTCTTGATCTTCACGCTGATTGTTCTTGTCGTGATGATCGCCTACGCGGGTGTCAGCTACTCTGCCGGCAGCCCGCTTCTGAACGCGTTTGCCTGGGGCTTTGTGTTCGCTGTGGTGCTCGAAGCAGGCTATGTTTTTGCCCACGTGGTTCTGCATGCGTTCTACGCGCGGCGAGCCAGCGACACTGAAAAGCGGGCGCCGCAACAGGCACAATCGAAATATCCTGCCGACTAGCCCACCGATTTGGCAAGCAGGCATCGAACGCACTGCTCCCGCCGGGTGTTCCAGCAAGGCGATCCAACCACGATCACGGAGAGGACATCAGGCGTAATCCGCATTCTCGGTGAGCATTCCCATCAAGATCGTGATATGCCCCTCCCAAGAACGTCGGGCCTTGAGCGGAGGCGTTTGATCTTGATCGCATGGCCACAGGCGGGCCCCTATACTGGTCTGCTTTGCCCGGCGAAGTCGGATTGCGCGCCTGTCCTGGCCTCCTTCGCCAAACGGGCGAGGGCGAGCTGCTCGGCCTTTGCCATCCCGAATTTCAGCCTGTATCCCGCGCCCTTGAGGCGCTCGCTTGAAAAGCGCATGCGCCATAGCGGATTCCTGATTGGTAGTGTGTGGAAGCGCAGGAAATCGTGGAGCCAGTCGATGAGCCATGGGGCACTGACGACACGATAGCGACGGTCACCACTTGCCGCGAAGGCCTTGCGCATGAAATCGATGTGACGCGGCATGTCGCGATCGTCTTCTGCCAGATTGTATATGTCGACCTGCCCGGCTTCGCCCCTGCCCGCCAGTCCCTGTTCGATCGCCCAGATGAGCGCATCGGAAACATCGCCGACATAGATGTGATGGGAGTGGCGATGTGAAGCGAGCATGCGCTTGAAAAGGCTCCAGTCGCGCACGCCAATGATCTGGCCGATGTCAACAACAACGGCTGGCCTCAGCACCACGCAACGCATCTGGTTGGCGACGCGCATGAGCGCCCTCTCTCCGGCAAGCTTCGTGCGGCCATATTCGCGGACATAGTCCAGCGCCCAGTATTCCGAGGCGACGTCTCGATCGATGGATAGAACGGGCGAGCTCTCCGAAATTTCGGCCGATCGACCACTGCCGTAAACAGCAATTGAGCTCGTGTAGCAGAAGGCCTTTACGCCTTTGTCCTCGGCAGCACGTGCCAGGCGTCCGCTCCCGCCTTCGTTGAGCGCCCTCATGCGATCCTTCTTTCCCATTTCGGCCGCCAGGTGGATCACGCCGCTGCAGCCTTCGACGAGCCAACCAAGATCCCCATCGCTGGCAAGATCTACCTTGCGCCATTCAAGCCTTTGGTCGTCGGATTCGGGCGTGCGCGAGGTCGTCGCTCTCACCCGATAGCCGCGTTCAAGCAAGTCGGTCACAACAAAGCGGCCAATCCGGCCTGTTGCGCCGGTTACGAGAATGGTTTCACCCGGCATGAGCCATCACCTCCGCAAGAAACGGGCGCTTTAACCTGTCTTTCAAATGGTCGGCGAGACGAATTGCCATGGCGACGATCATCTGCGTCGGATTGCAATGGCCAGCTGTCGGGAACACCGAGCTGCCAGATACAAAAAGGCCTTCGACGCCGTGTACCTGACAATCGACGTCGACAACCCCTTTGGCAGGATCGCCAGACATGCGCGTTGTTCCCGTCGGATGAGCGACGTCCACGAAGCTTGCGGGGATTGGTGCCTTGTCGCGTACCCAGTCGGCCAGAACAGGCTCCGGAAACCCTATCCTGGAAAGTTCGGATGCGACGAGTTCGCCCATACGGTGCATCGTGCGGGCCTCGTCCGGGTGGCTACGCCAGTCGACCTTCGGCAGGCGCATGCCGAAGCGATCCCGGCGATCCGAGAGGCTTATGCGGCTGTCTTCATCAGGCATCTGCTCACACATGCAATCCAGCGTGAGCGCCTGCAGCTTGCGCGGCAGGCCATTTCGCGCTCCGAAATAGTCGACAGCCCCCTGCACCATCAAAGGGGCGTTGCGCGCAACAGAGACGACATCGGCTGGCAGCCGAGGTTTTCTAGCGGCCAGGCGCCGCAATGCGTCCCAGGGGTCGTCTGGCGCAAGGACCTCTCCGAGCCAGCCTGCGCAATTGAGCAGGCGCTCTTGTCGCTGAATTTCCGGGCTCAATCTGAGACCCGCACGGAAGAAACGGCCGCGAACATTGTAGCGGCCGAACCTGCGTCGGAGCGCCTCCGAACCGGACAGGGCGAAGAACGCCGTTGGACCACGAAGATGGTCCATCAGGTAGCGGCCGACCCGGTCATGATCATTGCCGAGCCCTTTGCGATCTTGCTCATGAGAATTGAGAAGGATGCGGGCATTCTCGATGCCTCCAGCGCAGAGCACGACCGAGCGGGCGACAAGGTTATGCTTTCGTCCGTCTCCTGTGGCAAACTCAAGCCCACGCGTTTTGGTGCGCTTGTCGTTTGCCTGCACCCGCAGCGCGGTCGCGCCCGTCACGAGTGTGACATTGGGGCCGAGGTGTTTGGCGATGTGCCGCCCAAACCGCATGTACTCGAATGGATAGGTTTCCGCGTCGTCCCTGCTGAACTGCCAGAAGAAGGGCAGCAGGAGGTTGGCTGCGACCTCTCTCTTCGGCGCATTGCGTCCTGCGATCGACCAGAAGCGTTGGTCACTGTAGCCGCTGCCAAGCACAAGTCCGAGATGGCCCGCGCTGCGATCCATGTACGGGTCGAGTTCCTGCATGGTGATCGGCCATCCCGAATTCTCAACCCACTCGCGCTGCTCGAAATCGATGGCGTCGAAGGGACCGCACCGACCGCCCCAGGTATGTGAGCTGCCGCCAAGGATGCGATTTCGCACCGACCATTGGTCACGGACCCGCGGGCGCCCGATGTTCTCGATATCATTCAGCGCGTCAGTTTCTGGATCACGGCTCTCACCGCCGCTCTCAAGAAGCACAACACTCAGTCCTGAATTGGAGAGCTCGCGCGCTAACGTCGCACCGGCCGGTCCGGACCCAACAATGCATAGGTCGCAACGAAGCAACGGGACAATTGTTTCGTTGGGCTGCAGATCGAGAATTGGCATGGCCCATCACCTCCTGCGGTGCACAAATTTGCCAGAGCGTTGTCGGCCTTCTCCAGCGATTGGCCGGCCCGATTGCCGATATTGCTTGCGAAGGATTTTCGATGTCATTTCAATGAGCCTCGCCCGTCCAGAATTGAACCTCCTGCAACAAATAGGGTTAGCCCGATCTTCTAGGCACGGGCAGACCGCTTTGTTGGCGTAGCGGGAGCAACGGTGCCGTGGCCTCCGACATGACTTCCGGGCGGCTGGCAGCCAGACCCGCCAGAATGAAAAACAGGAGGCCAAGGTCGACCGTGGGACCGGCAACAACGGACCCCGCAAGGAGGCACAGGCAGCCGTTTCGGGCAGCACTCCTGACGTCGGCAACGAAACTTTTGGGAACGGCGCGACGTCCTGGGCCAAGGGCGGTAAGCGTAAACAGGAGAATAAAAAGTGCACCAGGGATGCCCACGTTCGACAGGACCGCGACCGGGAAGCTCGATGTCCGCGCAGTGCCCAATCCAGCCCCGAGCCCGTAGGTGTCGAAAAAGTTCTGAAGGCCGCTCGTGTTCCAAGATCCGCGCGTTAGGGCTGAACTGGAGGTAGATTTGCTTAAAACAAGGAGGTCCACATAGCTATGAACGGCATCGAAGATTTGGTCCTGTAGGACAACGATCAGTCCGACAAGCAACGCTAAGACCGGGGCAAGAACTGCCACCGCGGCGCTGTTGCTACTGTCGGCTCCGACGCCACTGCGAAGCACGGCCGTAATATAAAAGATTGCCAGGCAGACCGGCGCCGCAACCAGCCCTGTAGACGACGTAGAGGCAACGATCAGAACCATCGAGATCATCGCCAGCGGGCCAGTCCAACGCGAATATCGTTGGCAAAGCCACATCGTTGAGGTGAATCCGAAAGCACCCAAGGTGGTTCCGGCAAATGCGGAGGCCTCCGGCCACGAACCTACGATGCGTTTGAAACCATTGACCTTGTCGTTGTCGTGAAAGGTATACTGCGCATTGCGGATGAACTGCAGCATATCCTGGCCGCCAATCGCGCCGGTAACGACGTCGATGAGCGCAAAAAGGACGTTGAATGCGGCATAGGCTATCAAGCCGATTGCGATCGTTCGGTAGCCGTCGATCGTCGACCCGACAGCCACGATCAGCATGAAGCAGACCAAATCTGCGGCGAGGTAAACCACTTGGGTCAGGTTGCTGGTGACAGGTCCGAGCGGGACCACGCCGCGGGTCAACGGGTGGTCAGACAAGCCAAGAGGGACAATCGTCGTTGCGTCGGCAAACAAACGCGGCAGAAAGTAGGCCGATAAGGTGCCATAAACGACAAGGCAGGCGAGCCAGAAGCCCGGACGGCCGAACTGTATGGCGTCAAGCAGTGGAGTGCTGGCCTGTCTATTGCGCATTGCAGCGAGCGCGAGAAACGCCAGGAACAGATGGGCTGGCTGAACACTCGAAGAACCGACAATGAATGCGGCCGCCGCTCCTAACAGGGTTAGCGTCACGAAGGCCTTGATTGTCGCGGCCTGACCGAGCGCCATGCAGTACAGGCCGAGCGCAATGGTAATGATGCCGATCGGTTCAACGCCCATTGCCAGCCACCCTCACCTGCCTTTGAGCAACTCTTGGTGGCTTGGCGATCGCTGCCCTGTCAGGCTTCCCTGCGATAAAGCTCTTGAGTTTGAGAGCATGCTTTTCGATGGCATGCCACGAAAACACGGCTAGCAGTATGGTAACCGGTAGCGCCAGCGCGATGTTGACGTACCATTCGCGATGTTGGGGAAAGAGATGGGCAACCGTCTGTTGAACCGGAAAAGCGTAGAGATAGATGCCGTAGGAATAATCCCCACTGGCAAGAAACGAATGCTTTGGCGGCCGTGTGAGGCCCATCGCAACCGTGACGTAGGCAATCGGAAAGGCGGCGAAGTACGGCGCGTAGGGCAGGTTCAGCATCACGAACGACACCCCAGCAGCAGCAATTGCACGAGGTGCCGTAACCTTGATGTGCTTGCGGCAGATAAACAGAAGAACACCAACCAGGAAGCTCAAGAGCAGGATGCGACCAGGCAAAGCCCCGTCCATTGGCAGTTCGGCAGCACCTCGCTGGAGGTCGCGGCCGATGACCGCAAGGTGTGCAAGCACGACAACACCAATCAGCAGCGCCGGTCGAAAGACGAGGCCAAGCACGGCAAGCACGGTCAATGCAACATAGCACTCCAGTTCATAGGGAATGGTCCACAGCGACACATTGACGGCGTGATAGTAGGGATTGTCGCGAAACAGGCCGGGCAGCAGATACTGAACATGGCCAACGATGTTGAGAAAATAGGACGAAAACTCCGGATCCGCGACGTAACTGGCCAGCGGCAACGTCGTAAAGACGGGTCCGAGAAGGAGCGCGCACAGCGTCACCTCCACAGCAAGTGCCGGTATGAGGCGAAGCGCTCGCAGGCCGAGGAAGCGGGCAACGTTGCGCGTCCGTGACAGACTGGCGCTGACAAGAAACCCGCTCAGAGCAAAAAAGGCTGGGAGAACGAATGTTATCAGACCGCGCAGCGGCGGCTGGAACAGGAAGACTTCGCCTTCTTTGCCATAGGAAACCGCAAAGCTGTGAATGCAAAGTACAGCGACCGCAAGCAGCACCCTAAGGTAGTCGAAGCCTGTGGTATATCCATTCGCAAACCGCTCTTCGATCGACATGGCATTACTCCCGTCGTTAGCGTTGCAGTAATAATGAATACTACGCTGCGGCGCACAATAGACGCGAACTCAGTATTTGCAAAGTCACATATTGCAATGCGGAAAAAATAAACTGCAAGGGCTAAACTTTTGAAGGATGGCGGAGCTGCGACATAATGGTTTGCACGCCCAGGAAGAACAGAGCATGCATGATTGAAATATACAATTGATTTAATTAGATTTTTTTGAAACATATAGAGTCCAACAATGCCGCGCGGCGAGAGAGCAAGAATGCTGCAATGCGCCATGCGCAGGTGCATAAAACGACAGAATCGTCGGATTGGCGGAGGTGACTGTGATTCATTTCTGTTGCAAAGTTATGGTAACCATGAAACCTTTGAGGCCGTTACTGGAAATAATCATGACGCGTTTCGTCCAATTGATGCGAGCTCCTGGCATCTACTTGCGGATGCTGGCTGCAACATTTGCGTTCGCATTGATCACATATCTGCATTATGGCTCGGTAACATTGACGCTATACTACAGCGTTATTTGCATATTTCTTATGCAGTTTGGCTATATAGGGGGCGTTCTATTCCTTATATGGCGGGAAAGGATACGGCGAAAGGAAGACTAGAGGTTGCGCAGAGAACATCGTTGTGTCGTTTCCGGAAGGAGGAGCCGGCCTTAGGACACACACATTGAAGGATTGATGTGT
>NZ_JAIQXS010000037.1:0-32047 GCF_020166565.1 Rhizobium sp. 3T7 | reverse complement strand
ATCATCATGCCGAACACGATACGCCTTCACCGGGTCCTGGCCGCCAGTCCTGAGAAAGTTTATCGCGCATTCCTGGAGGCGGATGCGCTGGCCAAATGGCTTCCGCCAAATGGGTTTGTCTGCACGGTGCATCATTTGGAGCCATCGGTCGGCGGAACGCATAGGATGTCCTTCCGGAACTTCACGACCGGAGGAAGCCATTCTTTTGGCGGCAACTATCTCGAACTGGTGCCGGGCGAGAAGCTTCGCTACACGGACAAATTCGACGACCCCAACTTGCCTGGTGAAATGGAGGTCACCGTGACTTTGAAGAAAGTCTCGGTGGGAACCGAACTCAATGTCGTCCAAGCGGGCGTCCCGGACGAGATACCCCCAGAGGCTTGCTATCTCGGTTGGCAGGAATCGCTCCGTAATCTGGCAAGGCTCGTTGAACCGGAAATCAACGAATAAGTCTCAGAACCTGCGCGGATTAGAGAACGGCCGCTTGATCGTTATGAAAGCAAAGGCGGGAACTTCGGTGTGACGAGGCGCGTCGGCCCGCGGTCGCAGCTGACGCCGCCGGTCCGCGGCCAAATGACCGCTTTGCGTCGCCTTCCGGACGCCAGAGGTATTTGGAAGAACTGGTTACAGATATGTTCTAGACATTGCGACCGAAATAGACGTCCACCGAGGCGATCCGGTCGCCCCTGAAGCGCAGGACTTCCATGTTGCGGAACGCTCCGCCGTCATGCTTTTCGGCCCTGTATCGGACGACCACCTCGTCATCCACGATCTTGAGATACTCGAGCTCCATGGCGCGAAACGGCGGCGGTTCGGGCCAGCAACGGTTGAAATACGCGATGCGATCGATGTGATCGTCACGCGGGCTGCAGAAGGTGAAGTCCTCCGTCAGCATCGTGCCTACGTCATCCTTGCGCCCGTCGATATAGGCTTCGTAAAGGCTGCGAACGACCCGCTCGCGTCGTGAGCCATCACCTGCCATTGCACGGGTCCTTTTCCTTAATTCTGATTGCAATTTGCAATCAGTTTATATCAGGTGAAGCCTTTTTGCGCAACCCTGGCTTGGGTAGCAGCTGCGAAGGAGCCGATGGCAGCGGATTGCCACAGGGGGGGATTGCCGCTGACAATGACCGAGCACGGCTGTCGCGGACAGAACGGCTTCGCAGCCTTCTTGAAGGACGGTCCTTACGGAGGCTATATGGGCGCGTGCCCACCCTGGAACGATCTGCGCATCCACCGCGGGGTAACGGTCCATGCGCTCGATACCGACCGGCTAATGCTTCCCGTGCCTTCACCCGCGCCGATTTTCTTGCCGCCGCGGGCATGTCCTCCGGCGCGGCTGAACTGACCTATACGATCAATGCAAAGGCTACGAAATGACCGATACCAAATGGGACGCAGCCGTCGTCGAGAGCGGCTCGATCTACTGGAAGCGCAATCTGCTCATTTCGCTGCTCGGCTCCTTCACGACGATCGTCGCGATGACGCTGCTGCTGCCGTTCCTGCCGCTCTACGTCGAAGAGCTTGGTGTCAGCGACCACGCGGCGATCGTGCAATGGTCGGGAATCGCCTATGGCGCGACCTTTCTGGCGGCGGCCTTCGTGGCGCCTCTCTGGGGCCGGCTCGGCGATATCTATGGACGCAAGCTGATGCTGGTGCGCGCCAGCGCCGGGATGACGGTTGCGATCTCGCTGATGGGAATGGCCGACAATGTTTGGCAGCTGGTGGCGCTGCGCCTGTTCGTTGGGCTCGCTGGCGGCTACTCTTCCGGCTCGATGGTGCTGGTCGCCACGCAGACGCCGAAGGATCGCTCCGCATGGGCGCTCGGCATGCTCGCCTCCGGCATCATGGCGGGCAACCTCGTCGGTCCGCTGATCGGCGGCGCGCTGCCGCCGCTGATCGGCATTCGCAGCACGTTCCTGGCCGCGGGTGCGATGATTTTGCTGGCGTTCCTCGCAACCACCTTCCTGATCAAGGAAGAGAAGTCCCCTGCCCGAAAGCAGGCTGCGAAGGCGAGCGGCGGCTGGGCCTCGATATCAGACAAGCGCCCCGTGGTCGCGATGCTCGCAACGGGCCTGCTGCTGATGCTCGCCAACATGTCGATCGAGCCGATCATCACCGTCTATGTTGCACAGCTGGCGGACGATCCGGGCAAGGTGACGATGATCGCAGGCATCGTCATGTCGGCGGCCGCACTCGGCAGCATCCTGTCGGCCTCGCGCCTCGGTAAGCTTGCGGACCGGATCGGCCATTGGCCTGTCATTACGGGTGCTCTTGC
Source organism: Rhizobium sp. 3T7 (assembly GCF_020166565.1). Taxonomy (NCBI): domain Bacteria; kingdom Pseudomonadati; phylum Pseudomonadota; class Alphaproteobacteria; order Hyphomicrobiales; family Rhizobiaceae; genus Rhizobium; species Rhizobium sp. 3T7. The sequence goes on along the minus strand of NZ_JAIQXS010000037.1, from coordinate 29,769 downwards.
AGTCGCCGGGCTACTGCTGATCCCACAGGCATTCGTGACGAACTCCTGGCAGCTGATCATTCTGCGCTTCCTCATGGGGATAGCGCTCGGAGGGCTGCTGCCCTGCATTTCTGCGGTCATCCGACATAACGTGCCGGACAGTGCGGCGGGCAGCATTCTCGGCCTGTCTGTCTCCTCGCAGTATGTGGGCCAGGTCGCCGGCCCCGTGCTCGGCGGCTTCGTCGGTGGCCATTTCGGCATGCGGGCCGTGTTTCTCGGAACCTGCGTGCTACTGATCGCCGGGGCCGCCTATGCGTGGATCGTGCGGCCGAGAAGCATGGCCGGATAACCGCTGCATCAGCAGGTAATTCACCAGGACTGGGAGCGGCGGCAGATCCGTCTCTCCCAGCACTTCGCGCAAATTGATCTCATCGTATCAGCAAGGGCGCCGATCGGCAGGGGCGGCCTCTCCACCCTACAGCCGACCGAATGGCCGCGGCAAGCGCGGCCATCATACTCAGGCGAGAAGCGCTGGGCTTAGCTGTCGCTTTCGCTGCGGCCGAAGGCCCAGTTCATGTACAGCTCGAGCGCCTTGCGGGTCACCGGGCCTTCCTGGAAATCACGGCCATCGAGGCGGTTGATGCCGACGACCTTGGAATAGTTGCCCGTCGTGAAGATCTCGTCGGCATTCATGAAATCCTCGACCGAGAGCGTCACTTCGCGAACCTCGAAGCCCGCCTTGCGCAAGAGGCCGATAACACGGGCGCGGGTGATGCCAGCAAGGAAGGTGCGGTTGGCGATCGGCGTCGAGACGATGCCGTCCTTGACCATGAAGACGTTGGAGGACGCCGTCTCGGCGACGTTGCCGTTCATGTCGCGCATCAGCGCGTTGTCGAAACCACGGCTTTTCGCTTCAGCGATGGCGCGGCCGCTGTTCGGATAGAGCGAGCCGGCCTTGGCATCCGTCATCGCCGTTTCAGGCGACGGACGGCGATAGGGCGAAACGGTGAGCGAATTCGGCGCGTGGTTGCCGAGCGCGGCTTCGAAGAGGCACAGCGCGAAACGGGTAGAATCACCATCGACCGTGACGACGCTGCCGGCCGAGCCGTGCTCGCCCCAATACATCGGCTTGATGTAGATCGGGGTCTTGCCGTCGAACTTCTTGATCCCTTCCCAGGCAAGCGCCTCGATCTCCTCGGCCGTTTTCACCGGCTTCAGGCCCATGCTGACCGCCGAGCGGTTGACGCGCTGGCAGTGCAAGTCGAGGTCCGGCGCGATGCCTTCGAACCAACGCGCCCCATCGAAGACCGTCGAGGCCAGCCACATGGCGTGCGAAGTCGGCCCGATCAGCGGCGGATTGCCGGTGAGCCAATCTCCCTCGACGTAGGTCCAGGTGTTTGAACGGGGCGATGTATCGACGGCCATGGGCATTCTCCTTGAAAGTTCGAAGAGCAAAATCCCCGTGCGAAGAGCCGGTCAAGCGGAAATCCACGCCCGAGAATCCTACGCAAGAAAATGGCGGATGCGTTTGCCTCGGAGTAATATTCGTTCGCGTGACCGTGAGTGCGATCGATGGGTGTATCACGGAAAATCATGGATGGCGCAATTGGAAGCGACATCGGCGCCGTGCCATCATGCGCCGGAATCGTTGCGACTGACAGGGAGTAAAATCGATGAAAGCCATGCTCTACGACGCCTTCGAAAAGGCTCCCGAAATACGCACCCTGCCCGACCCGACACCCAGCGAGGATGGCGTGGTCATCGCCGTCGGCGCGACCGGGCTTTGCCGCAGCGACTGGCACGGCTGGATGGGTCACGATCCGGATATCAAGCTGCCGCATGTGCCGGGCCATGAGCTGGCCGGCAAGGTGGTCGCGACCGGAAAGGGCGTCATGCGCTTCAAGGTTGGCGACCGGGTGACGGTGCCCTTCGTCTCCGGCTGCGGTCATTGCAGCGAATGCCATTCTGGCAACCAGCAGGTCTGCCCGAACCAGTTCCAGCCGGGCTTCACGCATTGGGGGTCGTTCGCCGAATACGTGGCGATCGACTATGCCGATACCAACCTCGTGCATCTGCCTGACAGTATCGACGACGCGACGGCGGCAAGCCTCGGCTGCCGCTTCGCGACATCGTTTCGCGCCGTCGTCGATCACGCGCGCACCGGCCCTGGCGAATGGATCGCCGTGCACGGCTGCGGCGGTGTCGGCCTTTCGGCGATCATGATTGCAACGGCACTCGGAGCCAACGCGATCGGCATCGACCTTTCCGACGAGAAGCTTGCCTTCGCCCGCGAATGCGGCGCGGTGGCGACGATCAACGCAAGCAGCGTCGCCGACGTGGCGGAGGCGGTGCGCGAGATCACCAGGGGTGGCGCTCATGTCTCGATCGACGCACTCGGCCATCCGGTCACCTGCTTCAACTCGATCAAGAACCTTCGCCGGCGCGGGCGGCACGTGCAGGTCGGCCTGATGCTCGACGACTACGCGACGCCGCAGATTCCGATGGCGCAAGTGATCAGTCACGAGCTGGAGATTTACGGCAGCCATGGCATGCAGGCCTGGCGCTACGATGCGATGCTGTCGATGCTCACGACCGGCAAGATCGCGCCGCAGAAGCTGATCGGCCGGCGCATCACACTTGAGGAGGCAATTCCAGGCTTGATGACGCTGGATCGAGCCGAAGGCGTCGGGATTAGCGTCATTACGCAGTTCTGACCGCCAGCCCCACAACCAACTTCAATCAAAAAGAGCACTTCAGTTTGCGGTGTTATCGTGGTTGCAATCCATACTCTCCATGACCGGATAAACCGGTGTGGGGGGGACAAATGGCAACGCGTTTTATTCTTTCGATCGACGGCCGGCGGTATCCGCGGCATCATTCCAGCCATCATCCTGGTGGAACTGGCAAAGCACTTGACGGGCTGCCGCTGCACAAGGCCTTCGACTTGACGCGGGGAACTCGACCGGCGACATCATTGCGGCCGGCCTGACCTGCCCTCACCCATCAAAAGCGGGCGAGGCAGCCTGCACACCGGCCGATCTGCTCGGTCCTTACGCAAACGAAGGCGCCGATATTTTCCCGAAGTCCTCGCTTTCCGACGTCTTCATCGGATGGATGCATCCCGCCCATGATACGCCTTTGATTTCAATCCTGATGCAGGGACCGACAGGCAAGTACGGCCGCCTCCTATTAGGCGAATGCACTCCTCAATCCTAGCGGCACCGATCTCGATTACTCCACCGTTGTCACGGATGCCAACGTCCGGAGCCTGGATTATTTCTGTCTCGATCGGCAGCTGACACAGAAGGAAGTCGACGCTCTCGATGATGCCTCGCGGGGCAATATTGCAGTGCTGAAGGCCATCGCCGGATCCATCGCCAAGGACAACGCGAAAGCCTTGGAGGAAGTCGCTAAACGCATTCTGGCGGTGCAGAAAGTCGGCCAAGAGAGTGCCGCCGCTTGAAGCGGCAAATGCAAGGACCCATATGCGCCGGGACAAATCGCGACAGCGACGATCGGCGGCTGCGGGTTGCCAAGGGCTTCGGAAAAGTCTAACGGGCTCGCCGCCAAGAAAAAGAAAAGCGAGACATGATGTCCAACTCATTTGTGAAAGCGCCTGCCCAGGCGAGCGCGAAGGTGTTCTTCGTGCTGGGCGATCGGATCGAGCGACGGGCTCGTCTGCAGGGATCCTGGCTCAATATCTTCGATATTGCCGTGCCACCGGGCAGCGGGACGCCGCTGCACCGCCATGCGAGCCCCGAAGTCTACCGGATCATTGAAGGCCGGCTGACCATTCGCCGCGCGACGGAGAACGGCCTGGAAGAATTCGAAGCCACGGCAGGCAACATTGTCCGCATCGAGGCGAACCAGCCGCACGCCTATTCCAATCCCGGTCCCGAAGCCGCCGTCTTCTCGGCGATCGTCGACAGCGAGATGGCGGAATTCCTGGAAGCTGTCGGCTCGCAGGAACCGCCGAAGGCGACGCCTTCCGCAGAAACGATGGAGCGCATGAAGGCCGCAGCCAACGCCCACGGCATCACCATCCTGGCGGCCTGACATTTTTAAGCTCCGCCCGAGCATGCGGTCGGGCGGCCCTCTTCTCCCTTTCAAGAAACACTCTCATATAGCGGCGATAAGGGCGAGTTCGTGCGGGCCTCTTGCTCTCCGTTCCTTGTCTGTATTTGGAGCACGCGGGCTTCATCCGCTGGTATCAGGCGTCTGCTGCGACGGACGAACCCCACTCGCGAGGCCGGATGGCCGCAACATCGACAAGGTGCGCGTTCAGCGTTCCGGGACAGCTGCATAACAGGGGAGAAGACCCATGGCATGGTCTGCCAGCCAGTATGTCAAATTTGAGGATGAACGCACGCGCCCTGCACGCGATCTGTTGGCGCAGGTGCCGCTCGAGCGCGTCCGTCACGCCGTGGATCTCGGCTGCGGGCCGGGCAATTCGACGGAGCTGATTGTCGAGCGTTTCGGGGCAACCGGCGTTTCCGGCCTGGACAGCGACCTGAATATGCTGGAAGCCGCCCGCAAGCGTATGCCCGGCACGCCCTTCGTCGAGGCCGACCTTGCCATCTGGCAACCGGGCGAACCGGCAGACCTGCTCTTTGCAAACGCCGTCTTCCAGTGGCTGCCGAACCATCTCGACATTTTCGACCGCTTGATGGACGGGCTTGCGCCGGGCGGTGTGCTGGCGGTGCAGATGCCTGACAATCTGACCGAGCCGACGCATCTGTTGATGGAGGAGACGGCACACGCCGGGCCTTGGAAAGCCGCCTTCGAAGCGAAAAGTGTTCGCCGTCAGCCGCTGCCACCGCCGTCGACCTACTACAGCCGGCTCATCGGCAAGGCTGCCCGCGTCGACATCTGGCATACCGCCTACAACCATCCCATGGCGGATGCCGCGGCGATCGTCGAATGGGTCAAGGGAACGGGCTTCAGGCCCTATCTTGATCACGCCGGCGAAGAGCACCGTGAAGCATTCCTGGCAGACTATCTCGGCCGCGTTGGAAAGGCCTACCCGAAGATGTCGGACGGTCGCGTCTTGCTGCGGTTCCCGCGGATCTTCATGGTGGCCGTCAAGGGCTAAGGGGCGGTTGTGTCAAGGCGCCAGGGCTAACCAACAGGACGGCGACTGGCTCCGCTGACATTACCCTGCAATGGGCGAGCGGCATGCTGCTGCTTGTCGCCGCACCAGCGCGCACTATAGTCGAGGGGAACAGCGAGGAGACCTTCATGGACGCCGCACCTATTCCGCCAGCCACACTTGTCATCTTCGGCGCCACCGGCGACCTGACGCGGCGCCTGCTGATACCGGCGATCATCAATCTGACGCGAAGCGGCCTGGTCGGTGACGACCTGAAGATTCTCGGCGTCGGGATAGACCCCGGCGATGACGCTTCGCTGGTAGCGCGGCTGGATAGCTTCCTCGCGGGGCTGAGCGATCCGATCCGACCTGAGATGGACGAGGTATGGCGGCGGCTGCGCCAGCGCATTTCCTACATTTCAGGCGATTTCACGCAGGACGAAATATTCCTCGAAATCAAGAAGCACCTGACGAGCTGCAACGCCGCCTTCTATTTCGCCGTGCCGCCGCAGTTCTTCGGACCGCTGGTCGAAAAGCTTGCCGCGCATGGGCTGACCAGGGAGGCCGATGGATGCTTCCGGCGCATTGCAATCGAGAAGCCGTTCGGCACCGACCTCGCCTCGGCCCGCGCGTTGAACGCCCGCATCCTCGGCAACGTCTCAGAGAGCCAAGTCTATCGTCTCGACCATTTCCTGGGGAAGGAAACGGTGCAGAACATTCTCACCGCCCGCTTCGCCAACATGATGATCGAAGCCCTCTGGAACAACAACTATATCGACCACGTGCAGATCAGCGCCGCAGAAACGGTCGACGTCGGCACCCGCGGCAAATTCTACGACGCCACCGGCGCGCTGCGCGACATGGTCCCCAATCACCTGTTCCAGTTACTGGCGATGATCGCGATGGAGGCTCCGAACGGCTTTGGTGCGGAAGCGATCCGTACAGAAAAAAGCAAGGCGCTGAGCGCGCTGCGCATCTACACGCCAGAGGAAGCAGTTGCCCATGCCGTACGCGGCGCCTATACGGCCGGCAAGCTCGATGGCAACGATATTACGGCGTTCCGGGAGACGAAGGACGTCTCGCCCGACAGCAACACCGAAACCTTCGTGGCGCTGAAGCTCTATGTGGACTCTTGGCGCTGGGCGGGCGTGCCATTCTATCTCAGAACCGGCAAGGCGATGACGGCGCGCGATACCGAGATCGTCATAACCTTCCGGCAGGTGCCCTTTGCGCAGTTTCGCGAGACAGATGTCCAGCGCAACCTGCCGCCAAACAAGATGGTCATCCAGGTGCAGCCGGATGAAGGGCTGAGCATGGAGATCTCAATCAAGTCGCCTGGCCTTTCCGTCGACACCGTCCCCGTCTCGCTCGACTTCCGCTATGCCGACAAATTCGACATCGGCAAGATGACTGGATACGAGTCACTTCTCTACGATCTCTTTATCGGCGACCAGACGTTGTTTCAGCGCGCCGACGGCATCGAAGCCGGGTGGGCGGCGGTGCAGCCGTTCCTCGATATATGGGCAAAAAGCAGTGAAACGCCGGAGGCCTATGCACCGGGGAGCATGGGTCCGTCTTGCGCCGAGGATCTCATCCGGCGCGATGGCCGAGAATGGCACGAACTGGGCGTGATCATCCACAACCATGACCGAAAGTAATTTCGGAAATGCACTTTTAACTAAAGTAAAGTGGAAGAGAATTTGGCGACGCTTCCCGCATGACGAGCGGAAATATTGTATCATGAATGTGTGGGCATGATCCATCGCAGCACATTTACGGTACGCTATACAAAATATGGATGCGTTGACCCTTTTAGCTTGTACGGCGAAGCTTTTCCTGCTGACCGCGTTGCTATTCCAGTGCGACAAAGAAGGCGGGGCTCGTCCAACCCCGACGAGCCCTTCTTGCGTTTTTCTATCATTTAGCGAATAAAGTATATATTAGTCGAAATTGTTAAAGCTCGATTAATATATTTACTTGCGCTCTTCCACCGCCTTGCTAAATCTATCCTGAGGGTTTTGGGGTATTGACATGGTAGATACTCATTTGTCTAAGAATCGGTCGATTTCCGATCAACGTATGGAGACTTGCCGGTCGGAGTTCGAGCCCATCCTCTTCGAGCTCATCCGCAACGGTGAGAAGCGGGGATGGAAGGCGGCTGAAATCGCGATGGCCCTGGCCGACGCGGCTGACGACGTCATCCTTCAGCTGGCAAGGGAAACGAAGAGCAAGCATTGACCGCTTGCCTTGCCGAACCTGATGCAATGACGCTTCAGAAATGCTCCTTCAGCGAGTAAAGAAATCCTTGAGCTTGTCTCGCGTGATTCTCTTGCCGCTTGCGCCAAGCAAAGGAGCCCGATGTTCCAGTTGATTGCCGCAGCTCTTCTTGCCTGTGGATGCGTCAGCCTCGCCGAGGTTGCCGACTGGCCGCCTGCGGACAGCTATGTGCCGAAGATCAGTTGCCACCAAAGCGACGCCGCCGAGCGCTGCGAAGAAATTCGTGCGGCTTGGACCGGCCTTTACGCCGATGCGATCGCCGGCGGCATTGAAAGTCAGCGGAAAGTTTCTTTCTGCCTGAGCACCGGCTGCAATAAAGGTATCGTTGTCGAGCCCGTTCTTGGATGCGCCTGGCGTCAGGTCATAGCCGCATCGCGCAACCCTCAGATCAACGACACCGACCGGGCCAACATCGAGCGTTACTGTGGCCCTCGCGCGCTTGACGAGGCCGGGCGCAAGGCTGCCAGCGACCGGTCGCAAACCTGGCTGACCTTGCTCGGCGTAACGCCATAGCTACAAATGCAAACGGGCGGGAACAAGCCCGCCCGCCGAAAGTGTTGACTTGCCACTCAGACGAACTGGCTGAGACCCGGCACCGAGCCAACAACCTCATCGACGACTTCCTTGCCAGCGTGCTGCTCAGCGACCGCGATGGTTTCCTTGGCAAGCGTCGTGATCTCGCCCATGCCGAGGCCTGCCGACATCAGCTGCTGGCCGAGCGCCATGATGCCACCGCCGCCAAGCGCGCCCATGATGCTGCCGAGGATCCCGCCGCCATTGCCATTGCCCTCGCCATTGTACTTGGCGACGAGATCGGAAGCGCCCGGAATGGCCTCGATCATCTTGGCGACCGGACCGTCCGCCGCTTCACGCTGCAGGAAGCCGAGCATCATGCCCACCGCCTTTTCGGCCACCTCTGGAGTGATACCCACACGCGCGGCGATCTGGTCTACGATTTCATTCATTGTCAGCCTCCTATTTTTGACGTTAACGTCAACGTTAATCGAACTCGCGGGGCAACTCAAGCCGCGCGCCGCGGAAGCAGGCTTTATCCCACTTTTCCTTTTAATGCAGACAGTTGTCCGCACAGAACTCCCTGCTTATAACAGAGAGGCGATATTACAATGACCGTGCGGAAACCATGCTCCGCATTTTGACGCAATCGGCGCCGACGGCCGCAGGGAGAATTTTCGAAATGCTCGAGGATGGCAAGATTTTCGTTGGCGTCAGCCGCAATCCGGACGACAGCATCAACAAGCCGGAATATCTCGACCTGAAATTCGGGAATCGCCACGGCCTGGTGACCGGCGCCACCGGCACCGGCAAGACGGTGACGCTGCAGGTGCTCGCCGAGGGCTTCTCGAGGGCCGGCGTACCCGTCTTCTGCGCCGACATCAAGGGCGACCTATCGGGTATCGCCGCCAAGGGCGAGCAGAAGGATTTTCTCACCAAGCGCGCCGAGCAGATCGGCTTCGACGACTACGAATTCGACCAATTCCCGGTCATCTTCTGGGACCTCTTCGGTGAAAAGGGCCATCGCGTCCGCACCACCATCGCCGAGATGGGGCCGTTGCTGCTCGCGCGCCTGATGGATGCCTCCGAGCCGCAGGAAGGCGTCATCAACATCGCCTTCAAGATCGCCGACCAGGGCGGCCTGCCCCTGCTCGACCTCAAGGACCTCTCCTCACTGCTGAACTACATGGCGGAGAACGCGACGGAGCTTTCCAGCCAGTTCGGCCTGATCTCGAAGGCGTCGGTCGCCTCGATCCAGCGTGGCCTGCTCGTGCTGGAACAACAGGGCGCGGAGCATTTCTTCGGCGAACCCGCACTCAAGATCACCGACATCATGCGGACCAACAACCGCGGCTATGGCCAGATCTCGGTGCTCGCCGCCGACAAGCTGATGATGAACCCGCGGCTCTACGCAACCTTCCTGCTATGGCTGCTCTCCGAACTCTTTGAGGAATTGCCTGAGGTGGGAGATCCCGAGAAGCCGAACCTCGTCTTCTTCTTCGATGAAGCGCATCTCCTCTTCAACGACGCCCCGAGGGTGCTGATTGAACGCGTCGAGCAGGTCGTGCGCCTCATCCGCTCCAAGGGCGTTGGCGTCTATTTTGTGACGCAGAATCCGCTAGACGTGCCGGAGACCGTACTCGCGCAGCTCGGCAACCGCGTCCAGCACGCGCTGCGCGCCTATTCCCCGCGCGAGCAGAAGGCGGTGAAGACGGCCGCGGACACCTTCCGGCCCAACCCTGCCTTCGATTGCGCCGCCGTCATCACCACGCTCGGCACCGGCGAGGCGCTGGTGTCCACGCTGGAGGCCAAGGGCTCGCCCTCGATCGTCGAGCGGACGCTAATCCGGCCGCCGTCCGGCCGCGTCGGCCCGTTGACCGATGCGGAGCGCCAGCAGGTGATGGACAAGAGCCCGGTGCTCGGCGTCTACGACGAAGATCTCGACCGCGAATCCGCCTTCGAGATCCTGGCTGCGCGCGCCAAGAAGGCGTCCGACTCCGACGCAGCCAAGCAGGCGCAACCGACGCAGCCGACCGAGAGCAGTGCCTCGGGCCGCTGGACGCTGCCGGGCTTCGGCGATGACGACACCGAGCAGCAGAGCAAGACCGAGGGCCGCGCCCGCTCGTCCGGCTACCAGCGCGAGACGGTCGTCGAAGCCGCGATGAAGAGCGTGGCTCGCACGGTCGCGACACAGGTCGGCCGGGCACTGGTGCGCGGCATCCTGGGCAGTTTGAAGCGCTGAACGGAAAGGGCGCTGCCGCTCTCATCCTGCCCCACGCCCAATAGTACTCCGCCAATCACGCCACTCAACGCTTGCGCACGAACTCCGTGCGCAAGACAAGGCCCTTGATGGTGTCGTGGCGGCAGTCGATCTCTTCCGGGTTATCCGTCAACCGGATCGACCGGATGACAGTACCCTGCTTCAGGGTCTGGTTGGCCCCCTTGACCTTCAGATCCTTGATGAGGGTGACGGAATCGCCATCCTTGAGGACGTTTCCGGAAGCATCCCGAACCTCGCTGGTCCCCTGCCCGGCGGCAGCCAGTTCCGAAGCCGGACGCCATTCACCCGTCACTTCGTCATAAACGTATTCGTCGTCGCCGCCTGCCATGGTCTTCTCCAAGAATTTACTGATCGAGGGGCTTATAGCAGCCAAACTGCCCTGTGCAAGCTAGGCTCGTAAAGCTGCGTGGTATCCGACCGACGGCAAGGGTTAGTGCTGCGCACGGAGTTTCTGAAGAAGGCCTGATGCAACCGTTCCGGTTGCATTTCTGCACGCGCAATGCTATTTCTCCTATGCACTCAAAGAGAAAGGAGGGTCGCGTGCAAAATTTCTATTTCCGGTTCAACCGGCAGCGTGGCCCCGTCAACGCCCTGCAGATGCGTTTGCAGGGCTGACCAGAGACCGTTCTCACAAACTCTCTTCCTGGTCTGCCCCTCGTGGCAGCAGTTCGGGCATTCAGTTCGACTGCAACTATCATCCATCGAGCTTGAGCACACGCACGCGACGAAGGCTGCATGCCCTCGCCCGTGTGATCGCTCGGCAAGACCAGAGCAAGATCATGCCCCTTATCAATATCCGTAATCTCGGTGTCACCCTGAGCGTGCCGCTCTTTGCCAAGCTCGACCTCGTCATCAATGCAGGAGATCGCCTCGGGCTCGTCGCCGCGAATGGCCGCGGTAAGTCCACGCTGCTGCGCTGCATTTCAGGTGCCATGGAGGCCACTCATGGCGACATCACGCGCTCGCGCGGCCTGACGATCGGCCATGTCGAGCAGAACGTGCCGGCCGAGCTGCTTGACGTGCCGTTCCACGATGCCGTCCTGCAGGCGCTGCCCGCCGACCAGCAGGCGAACGAAAGCTGGCGCGTCGACATCGTGTTGGATTCGCTCGACGTGCCGGAAGCCTTGCGCAGCCGCCCGGTCGGGCTGCTCAGCGGCGGCTGGCAGCGGCTGGCGATGCTGGCGCGCACCTGGCTGATGGAGCCGGACGCATTGCTGCTTGACGAGCCGACCAACCACCTCGATCTCGGCAAGATCGCCGCACTTGAGAATTGGCTGAATGCCTTGCCCCGCGACGTGCCCGTTGTCATCTCGAGCCATGACCGCGCCTTTCTCGATGCCGTCACCAATCGCACGCTGTTTCTACGGCCGGAGCAATCGCAGGTCTTTTCCCTGCCCTACAGCCGCGCGCGAGCGGCGCTGGACGAGGCGGATGCGGCCGACAAGCGACGCTACGAGCGCGACATGAAGACGGCCGAGCAGCTGCGAAAGCAGGCCGCGAAGCTCAACAACATCGGCATCAACTCCGGCAGCGACCTGCTGGTGGTCAAGACCAAGCAGCTAAAGCAACGCGCCGAGAAGCTGGAGGACGCCGCCAAGCCGGCCCATCTCGAGCGATCGGCCGGTGCGATCAAGCTCGGCAACCGCGGCACACATGCCAAAGTGCTGGTAACGCTCGACGACGCCGAGGTCCACACGCCGGATGGCACCCCGCTGTTCCGGACCGGCAAGCAGTTCATCTGCCAGGGTGACCGGATCGTGCTGCTCGGGGAGAACGGCGCGGGCAAGTCGCGGCTGATTGCGATGCTACGAAAGGCGATCGGCAATGCCGAGACCGCGCAGGACGGCATCAAGGCGACACCTTCCCTGGTGCTCGGCTACAGCGACCAGGCGCTTGCCGACCTCAAGGACGAGGACACGCCGATGGAGACGATCATCCGCCGTTTCGACGTCGGCAATCAGCGGGCGCGAGCGCTGCTGGCAGGTGCCGGCATGACCATCGACATGCAGTCGCGTCCCGTAGGGCGGCTTTCAGGCGGTCAGAAGGCGCGCCTCGGTATGCTGGTCCTGCGGCTGGCGGAGCCGAACTTCTACTTGCTCGACGAGCCCACGAACCACCTCGACATTGACGGGCAGGAGGCACTGGAGGGCGAACTCATGGCCCATCAGGTGAGCTGTCTCTTGGTCTCCCACGACCGCAGCTTTGTGCGGACCATCGGCAACCGGTTCTGGCAGATCGAGCGCCGGCGGCTCGTTGAGGTGGAAAGCCCGGAGCCTTTCTTCGCGTCGGCGAGCGGGCGGAGGTGATTGACAGGGCGCGCGTGCGGCGGATCGGATTTCGACCTGCCGCGGCGCGCGGTATTGGGTGGCACTAGGGGCTCCCTCATTCCTGTCCTTGCGACAGAAATCCAGCCACGGCGCGTCCGCGCCGCGGCTGACTCATTCGTTGGAAGGGAGTCTTCCACACCCAAGGCCCTGGGGGCACCTGATTCCTGTGACGAGCACAAGAATGAGGAGATTAGGGAGGCGGCACCGCGCTTGAGCGATAGCCAGATGCCTCCGCAAGAGCCCCTGCAGAATCCGTCGTCAGAACGACGCCGGCGTGGCACCGAGCAAGCTGAGCTTGCCGCCGCTGAGGGAATAGAGGCTCATCTTACGCTCCACCATACCGGCAGGCGTCAGCCGGAAGAGACCGGTGACGCCACGGAAGCCGACCTTGCTGGTCAGGTTCTGCGCGTTCATCCCCTCCGGCCCCTTTGTCCGGACAATGCCCGAGGCAACGGCCACAGCGTCGTAGCCATAAGCCGCCTCGGTGGAGAGGGTGCGCTTGTAGTGCCGTTGGTAGCGCTCGGCGATCAGCGTCGCGCCTTCGGGCTCGACCATGGCGATCACCGTGCCTGCCACCAAGGGATCCGAGTAAGTCTGCGGCGGCCAGGCGCTGGTGCCGACGAAGGTAACGTTCGTCTTGCCGCTTGCTTTCACAGCACCGGCAATGGTCGTCGTGATCACCGTTTTCCCCAGAACAAGCACGGTGTCGGTGTTCTGCAGATAGGCGCTGGCTCTCTTGACCGCATCAGCGGCGGCAGCATCGGTCAGATCGTAGCGGGCGAGGCCCAGATAGGTACCGCCGCCGGCGCGGATGGCGCTTGCCAGCCGTTCCTCGCCCGCAGCCGGAAAGTCGCTCTGTGCGAAAACCAGCACCTTCTTATGGCCGCTGGCAGAGGTTGCCCGCACACCTTCGATGGCGCTGTCGATCTCATCGGATACGAAGTTGTAGACATTACCTGACGTTGGAGGCACCGGCGCGCCCAGATTGAGCAAAGGCGGACGCTGGTCGGCCGGGACCGCAGCAATTGCCGAGGTGACAGCCGGTGATGCGTAGCTGACAAGGAGCACGGAACCGCGAGCCTTGGCAGCACTGACCGCGGTCGCGGCCGCAGGAGCGCCGGAGGCCACGTCGACAACCTTCACGAAGATCTGGTTGCCGCCGAGTTCGCCGACGCCGAGGCCGGCGCCGTCGCGCACATCACGCGCGGCGCCGTCGTAGATGCCGGTCGCGCCTTTGGGCAGCAGCAGCGTGATCTCCGCTCCGGTTTCTCCGAAGCTCTCCTCGACCTCGCTCGAGGGCGCCTTGATGTCATTCGTCTTCACATTCTTGGCGACGCCATCGACGTCGGATTGGCAGCCCGTGAGCATCCCGCAGGCGACGACGATCGACATTGCGAGAAGAGATTTGATGAGTTTCAGAGAACCGACGCCTTCCAAAGGCGACACTTGCCGTGTCGAGCGTAAACCATGCGAGCCTTGCACCTGCTCGATTGACTGCACTGTCACCTGTTCCCCCACTCTCGCAATCGCGGCCTCTTCCGGCCTTTTGGCACGATTTCATATCTGCACAGGCAACACCGGAAAGCAAACCCTTCGCCCAAACTTGGTTGATGGACACACTAAACTTTTATGTTCTTTTGAATGGATAATTTATACCGACCTTATCCACGCTTAAATACCTGATTTTTATAGCTGTTTTGTACGCTTCTCTCAACCAACCGAGAGACGACGATCCATGAAGCGCAGTATAAAAACAAGTAATATCGCCGCTTTTGCTTTCTCTGCATTCTCCCTTGCGTTCTCGCCGAATATTTCGTCGGCCTCCGCGCTTTCGTCTTCACAGATGTCAGGCGCAATGTACTCCGTTGACTTCGCTGCTGAAACCGCCCGCGCGCTGACCCTTGGTGGTGTCGCTCATCTCCTCAGCCTGGCGACAAACGCCATCGGCACCATCGACGTTGCTGCGCTGACGCGCTCGCTGCAGCCCGAGCCGGCCGGCTGGGTGAAGGAGAGCGTCGAACCGGAGCAGCCGGCCGCGCGTCCGGCGATTGCTGTGCCGACCGGCAGCGCCGCATTCGGAACCGTCGCCATTCCGTTCAAGCGGCTCGCTGCTCTGAAGAAGTTCGCACCCTCCCTGTCGGAAATGACGGATGGAACGGCAATCAACTGCAGCGCCGGCGAATGCTCCGAGGCCGCGACCGCGATCAAGGTTACCTTCACCAAGACCTCGCAATCCTCGATCCGCGACAAGCTGAACGCGGTCAACGTCACCATCAACCACACGATCCGCTACAGACGCGACATCGACACCTACAAGGTGGCCGACTACTGGGCGACGCCCGCCGAAACGCTCTCGCGCCAGCAGGGCGATTGCGAGGATTTCGCGATCCTGAAGATGGCGGCTCTGCACGCCGAGGGCATTAATCTCAAGGACATGTCCGTCGTCGTGCTCTTCGATCAGAAACGCCGCTTCTACCACGCGGTGCTTTCCGTCGCGGTCAACGGCAATCGCTTCATCCTGGACAACATGCGCGACGAGGTTCTGCCCGATACGAAGCTGCCCGACTACGTGCCGCTCTACTCGATTGCGGACGGCAAGGGCTACCTCCACGGAACGCGCACCGGCGCCAAGCAGGTCGCCTCCGCAATGCCGCTGGAAAAGGCGGCTCCGGGCGAAGGCGTGGCGTTCTGAGAGGTTACTGGCAAGACATAGAAAAACAGGCGGCTGGAGTTCGGCCGCCTTTTTCATGTCCGGAATTGGCGATCAGTAGCGCGAGATGTAGCCGATCAGCATCGACTTCTCGTGCGTTGGCGCCAGCGCCAGATTGATCTGCCCCTTCATTGCGGCCGAGCCGACGGCAATGGTGAAGCCGGTGTTCAGCGTCTTGCCGCGGTTGCGATAGAGCGTGGCGATGGCCTCGTCGATCTGCGTGTCGATCGAGAACCGCAAACTCTTCGTCAAATGCGCGGCATCACCAAGCGGAAGCCGCTGGCGCAGCATGGTCAGGAAGGGATCGTTGAAGAGCTGGATCTTCTTTTCCTGCGTCAGCAGGATGGTCGGCGACGGCGACGCCTGAATGATGGCGTTGACGTTTGCCAGCGACGAGGCGTCCTCGACGGTATCCAGCCGGCGCAGCGCCCACTTGAAGCTAAGGACGCGCAGCAGCGAGGCGAGGTTGCCGGACTCGGGCATCTGCGAGGCGGTATAGTGCACGAGGTCGGCAGTGCTCATCTTGCCGGCCGACGACATGCGGCCGAGGCCATCCCAGTAGATCCGCTCGAGGCGGATGCCACGTCGCTCGCCGCCGCGGCCGACGACAGCGCGGAAGCGCGGCTCGATCTCATCGGCGCCGATGGCCGGCAAAGGCTCATCGATCGGTTCAAGCTCGGAGAGTGCATTGCTGCCTGGCTTGACGATCAGCATCCTATCGCTCCGTCAGCGCTTCACTGCGCGCCTTGTTGATCGGCTTCATCAGATAGCTGAGCACCGTCTTGTTGCCGGTCATGATCTCGACCGAGGCAACCATGCCGGGGATGATCGGATAGGACTTGCCGTCACGCTCCAGGGCAGATTTGTCGGTCTTGACCTGCACCAGATAGTAGGTCTCACCCTTTTCCTTCTCCACGAGACTGTCGGCCGAGATGTTCTCGACGATACCCTCGAGGCCGCCGAAGATCGAGAAATCGTAGGCCGTGATCTTGACGACGGCCGGCTGGCCGCGACGCACGAAGGCGACATCGCGCGGCGAAATCTTGGCTTCGACCAGCAGCGTATCGGCGGTCGGCACGATACCGGCAATGACGCGGCCGGGATCGACATAGGCGCCGATCGTGTTGACCTCCAGCGTGTTGACGATGCCGTCGACGGGCGAGCGAATGTCGGTGCGCTTGACGCGGTCAGACGCGCCGCGGATGGTTTCGTCGACGACCGAGAGCTCGGCCAGCGCCTGCGCCTTGTCGGTCAGCGCCTGCTGACGCAATTCGAGGGCAAGATCGCCGAGCTGCAGTTTGGCTTCCTGCACTGCCGCCTGCAGTCGGTCGATGCTCTCCTGATAGACCTTGAGCTGGCCCTGCTGGTCGGTCAGGTCGCGCTCTGTCTTTAAGACTTCGGTCTGGGCGACCAGCTTCTTCTTCGCCAGCGGGCTGATGAGATCGTATTGCCGCTGTGCGCCATCGATATTCTGCTCGAGCCGGTCGATATTGGCGTGCGCTTCGCTCAGTTCGTTTTGGCGCTGGCGAACCCGTTCCTTCAGCACCCCGAGCTTGTTCTGGTAGCTGGCACGATCGGCGGCAAAAAGCTGCTCCTCGTTTGCGCAGACATCCTTGGCGACGGCCAAAATCTCTTCCGGGCAAATGAACGGCGTATTGTATTGACCGGCTTCCTCGAGCTTCAATCGGGCCACCTTGGCACCGAGCGCGCGTGCCTTGGCAACGGATTCACCAAGGGTGGACGTCGTTGTCGTGTTGTCGAGCTGGACGAGCAGCTGGCCCTTTCGGACAACCTGACCGAGGACGACGGCGATCTGCTGGACGACGCCGGGCTCCGAAGACTGGATGATCTGCGTCTTGGAGACGGGAATGACCTTGCCTTCGCCGCGGGCGATCTCGTTGATATCAGCGATCGCCGCCCAGGCGATGAAGCTCGCAATGACGAGGGCGACCAACGCCAGAATGCCGCGGGCGAGAAGCGGAGGATTGTCGTGACGATTGCTGAGGCTCATGGCTGCGCCCCCGCCGGTTTGCGCTGCATGGCTTCGATCACCGCGTTCTTCGGCCCATCTGCGATGATCCGGCCCTTGTCGATAACGATCAGACGGTCGACAAGCTCAAGCATGCTGTAGCGGTGGGTGGCGATCAACAGCGTGGTGTCACGGCTGATTGCCTTCGACAGGCGCGCAATCAGGTTGCGCTCGGTGGCCAGGTCCATGGCGCCCGACGGCTCATCAAGAAACACGATCTTCGGTTTCGTGAGCAGCAGACGGGCGATCGTCAGCGCCTGTTTCTGGCCGCTCGATAGGTTGGTGCCGCGCTCTCCGACCGGCATGTCGAAGCCCCGAGGATGGTTGCCGACGAACTCGTCGACACCGGTCATGCGGGCGACCTCGAGCAGTTCCTCGTCGGTCGCGTCGGCGCGTCCGATCAGTAGGTTCTCCTTGACCGTGCCCGAGAAGAGATCGGACGACTGGCCAGCCACGGCGACCGCCGAGCGGACCTCGGCCATGTGGTATTGGCGGATATCAACGCCATCGATCAATATCCGGCCACCCGAGGGGCAGAAGAGCCCGTCGAGCAAGCGGCCGAGCGTGGTCTTGCCGGAGCCGATGCGGCCGATGATGCCGATCCGTTCGCCCGGCTGCACGGTAAAGGACAGCTTGTTGATGACGGGATAGTCCGAGCCCGGATACTGGAAGGACACATCCTGGAAACTGAACGCGCCGCGCGTAATCTCGCGGTTGACGAAGCCGACCGTGGACGGGCGATCGTCCGGCTGTTCCATGATCTTGTCGAGGATGCGTAGCGACATGGTTGCCTGGCGGAAGCGTGCCAGCGTCATGGCGATCTGGCCGAGCGGTGCGCCGGCACGGCTCGCCAGCATGACCGTCGCGACAATCGCGCCCATGGCAATGCGACCCTCGGAGAACTCGTAGGTGCCGGCAATCACGATCAGGACGCTCACCATCTGCTGGATGAACATCGTCATGTTGATGGCATTCGTCGAGATATGCTTGATATCCTCGCTGGTGCGGCTCGAATACTTGCTCAGCTCCTGCCAGCGGCGCAGCATCGTCGCTTCGGCGCGCAGGCTCTTCAGCGTTTCGATCGTCGAGATCGTCTCGACCAGCAGAGACTGGCGGCGCGAGGCCTCGTTGGCGGCGGTCGCCATGCGTTTGCCAATCGCCGCCTGCGCGTAGAGGCCGATGATCACGGACAGCACGAATGCCACGGCCGGGATGACCACCAGCCAGCCCGCGATCAGATAGATAACTGCCAGGAAGATGAAGACGAAAAGGCTGTCAATCAGCACGCCGATCGTGTTCGAAGTGAAGAACTCGCGAACGAATTCATACTGCGTCACGCGGTTGGCATATTCGCCTGTCGACATCGGCCGCGAGGCGAGCGTGGAATTCAGCACCTTATCGAACAGTAGCTGCGACAGGCGCAGATCCGCCTTGCGTCCGGCATAATCGATGAGCGACGAACGCGCCGTCTTCAAGAGGAAGTCGAAGATATAGGCAAGCGAGATGCCCGCAGCCAAGACCCAGAGCGTCGGGATCGCCTTGTTCGGCAGCACCCGGTCATAGACGTTCATCGTGAAAAGCGGCGAGCCGAGGGCAATAAGGTTGATGAAGAGCGCCGCGACCATGACGCGGACATAAGTGCGCCAGTAAGGCGCAAGCGTCGTGGCCAACCAATGACGCTTCTCGATCTCGACGGCATTGCCGACCAGCGCCTCTTCCGAGGCATTCTGATAGTAAAGCGTAAAGGCAAATGCCAGTTGCGGCTTTAGCGCCAGGAATTCCTCGCGCGTCAGTCGGATCGGATTGCCGGCAATGGGAACGATATCCGTGACATAGCAGCCGTCCTCGGCGACCTCAAGCACAGGCAGCACGCTGCCATCGGCAAACGCCACGATCGCCGGGCAATCGAAATTGCCCTGGCGACATTCGCGTTCCTGATGCTTGATCACCTGCAGGCCGATCCGCTCGGCCATGCGTTCGACATCGTCAACCTCAAGCGACTCGGTCACCTCATCCGGAAGACCGGAGAAGAGGACCGTGTCGGAGCTTGGTCGGCCATAGAACGCGGCCACGGATTTGAACGCGGCTTTGAATGTCTGCAGCGATGTGCTGCTGGAAGTCTCGAGTGCTACGTTCAGCATTGTTCCATGGCCATCTCGACTACTGCTGTCGAATTGGCGCTAGGAGATCCAGGGGCATGCCAGCCTTTTGATGGGAATCAAGCTCGACATATCCAGGATTCGCGACACTCGCGGGGACAGCAAACTCTTCCCGCGCATAAGGCTTGGACTGATCGACCGGCTTCAGCTTCATCGTCTGAAGCAGATTGCCCGATGCCGCCAGGATCTTGTACTCGGCAAACTGCGAGGCAACGCGCGCGGTATCGGCGAGAACCTGCGTGTTGAATTTCGTATTCTGCGCATCGAGCACATCGAGCAGCGAGCGCTGACCAACCTTGAACTGCTCGCGGTAGGAACCGACGAGCTGGTTGTTGATCGAGGCCTGCTTGTTCAGGATGCCGGAAAGCTCGCCGCGGCTGACACGTTCGTTCCAGGCGGAACGGACCGACTGCTCGACTTCGCGCTGGACCTGGGCGAGATTATAGCGCTGCTCGCCGGCGCGGCGGATCTGCTCCTGCTCGCGGGCGACATCGATGCCGCCGCGATAGAGGTTCCAGCGGGCAACGACGCGGACCTGGTAGTCGTTGGTGTTGCCTTCATCGCCATCGATGTCGTTGCCGACTCGGGCCGTGCCTTCAAGGTTGACCTTCGGCAGGAAGTTGGCGCGCGCGCCGCGAACGCCGGCATCGGCTGCGTTGACATCCGCATTGGCCGAATAGATGCGCGGGCTGTTCTTGCCAGCAACAAAGACCGCATCGTTCAATGTCTTCGGCACGAACTTGCCGACCGACGGCGGCGTCTGCGCATTGGTGATCGGCTCGCCAACGACCTGAAGGAAGCGGATCTTCGTCTGCTCGAGCTCTTCGAGCGCTTCACGCAGCCGCGCCTTGGCGGCCTGCAAACGCTCGCTGCCCTGCAGGCGATCAGCGTCCGTCAGGGCGCCGCCCTTGATGCTCTCGTCGATATCGCCGACCATCTGCGTGTGGAAGGCGACGTTCTGCTTGGCAGCGGCCACGATCTGGTTCTGGAGCACGTATTCCAGATAGTCCTGCGTCACTTCGAGGGCGAGCGACTCAGAGCGTTCGAGGACCCGAAAGGAGGCGCCATCGACGCGAGAAGCCTGCTGCTCGACCTGAGCGCGGCGGCTGCCGCCATCATAAAGTGTCTGCGAGATCGTAAGACCAACATCGCTCGGCGACAGATAGTCATTATCATCTCTCAGCGAACCGGAGCTGGCATTCGACAGCCGACGACGCCCGATTCCGCTCTCCAGATCTACCGATGGCAAGTATAAACCGCGCGCCTGGCGAAGTTCAAACTCGACAGCTTCACGATCCTTCGCAGCCTGCAAGATCTGCGGATTCGTTTTCATCGTTCTTTCGATGGCCTGCTGCAGAGATATCGCACTGGCGTCAGCATAAAACGAACAACTGAAAGCAACCGTAGCAGACAATGCTGCAAAAATTCTTTTGCCTTTAAACAAGATCGATGCCCCTCAACATCAAAGATTCACCCAGCGCACCCGTATACCAAAGATTTTCTTCGGCAAAGAAGTAACACCAATCTTTCCACATTCCAATCGCGACGGCGAGCAT
Organism: Rhizobium sp. 3T7; assembly: GCF_020166565.1. Classification (NCBI taxonomy): domain Bacteria; kingdom Pseudomonadati; phylum Pseudomonadota; class Alphaproteobacteria; order Hyphomicrobiales; family Rhizobiaceae; genus Rhizobium; species Rhizobium sp. 3T7. Next base: position 8,849 of record NZ_JAIQXS010000037.1, on the reverse strand, counting down.
TCCTGTCAAGACAGTTAATCGCGGTGGACAACTGCCTAAAGCGAGAATTTTACAGGATTTTTTAACGGGGGCTTTGCCCGAACCTGTTTATCTGGCATTACTTTCAAACGGACATGAACCCCGATGAATTTCAGCCAGCGTTACTCTTCCGCCACAATCGTTTCAGCTCTTCGGATCGCCACCCTCGGCGCTGTCTGCTACGCGGCTGGATCCGTCGGCGTTTTACTTATCTTAAACCTTCTCATGCCGGATCAACCATTTTTGGTAGGATTTACCGGCGCCGGCGTAATTTCGCTTTTTGTTGCATTTCCGCTGCTTCTGATCTTGCAGCTCAAGGTCAGCGAGCTCCGAAAACTGCAGGAAACGGTTAACTATACTGCGCGCCACGACAGCGTGACCAAGACGCTGAACGGCACGGCCTTTGCCGCGGCCGTCGAACACTACATCGACCGGCGCAAGCGAATCGCCACCGATGCAGGCGGCGTGATGATCGCGGTCGTCATCGATACGCTCGACGAGATCAGCCGGCGCTACGGTCCGCAATGGGCCGACACGGTCATGCAGTCGCTTGCTGCGATCATCCAGTCCTCGGTCAGAAAGGGCGATCTGGTTGCCCGCCTCGCCACGAACGAACTAGGCGTCTTTCTGCCAGGCGCGACAGTTGAGAATGCCCAGGATGTCGGCACGCGTATCCGCCGGCGCGTGGCCGAGGCCTCCTTCTCGGCCGAAGGCACGCCGATGACGATCGGCGTACGCCTCGGCGGCGCGGTCTTCGAGGGAGCGACCGACTTCAACCATATCCGCCAACTGGCCGACGAAATGGCCATGCAGCGCGGCGGCGAGAGCGAAGACGCCATCCCGATGTCGCGGCTGCCTGCCGCATGATCTAAGCGATCTGCAAGAACAAGAAAATGGCGGTCTCCGCAGGCTGTGTGAAAACCTCTTGGGGCCTCGGTTTTGACCGGGGCCTTATTTGCCTTGGGTGTTTCGTGTAGGCGGGTGTCGGCTTGGTGTTGATGGTGCGCATGATACTGTAGGCGAGGATTGAGAGGACCATTTCGGTTCTGGTGCCCTTGAGGTTCCTTGTCAGGAAACGGCCGCCCGCCATCATTCGCTTGATGGCGCCGAACGGGTGTTCGACGGCAGAACGGCGGATGCGCATCATCTCCGGGGTAGCCCGTTCCTTCATCCTGTTGAGCGCATCCTCATCGAAGTGCCGGCTGACATGGCGTCTTGAGCCGGTGGTGCAGCGCGATTTGAGAATGCAAGGGCCACAGTCGTCCGGCTTTGGCATAGAACACCAGGCGGTCCCTGTTCATGACCTGCTTGCGTTCGAGCATCCGGCCCTGAGGGCAGACGAACCGATCTGCCATGACGTCGTAGGCAAAGGCGGTGCGGTCGAACAGCGTGCCGTCACCCGTGTTGTTGACGGTGCGGTTGGCCGGGGCGCAGGGCGTGATGCCATCGTCCTCGCAGGCGCTTGCCTGTGCGCCGTTGGAATAGCCGGCATCGGCGACCACCGTCAGGCTGTCGAGGGAAAGCACGTCCTTCGTCGCCCTGGCCCATCGGGCGCGCATCCGCTTCGCCCTCGACCACGGTCGCGCGCCCTGTCTCGTCAAGCCTGCCATGCGATCCAGTTCGCCCCGGCGGCTTTCAAGCATCGCCATGGCGCTTTCCACCGCACCGCCGGCATCGTCCGGCTCGCTGGCGTCGGCCGTATCCAGACCTGAGAGATAATCGGCGATCCTGCGATCGAGGCGGTCGCGGGCCTCCTCGATCTCGCGCCGGCCAGGATCTTCTTCGCGCTTGCCACGGCCCGAAAGAGCGAGCCGTCCAGCGCGACAAGGCGGGCCGTGAACAATCCCGCATCTCGGCAGATCAGCACAAAAGCACGGCAAGCATCGACGATCGCGGACCCGTTGTCACGGCGGAAGTCGGCAGTCGTCTTGAAGTCGGGGACAAGGCGCCGCATCAGCCACATGGCCTCAACGTTGCGGCGGCATCCCGTTCCAGCCGACGCGACGAGCGCACCTCGTTGAAATAGCCGTAGATATAGAGCTTCAAAAGATCGCGCGAATTGTAAGACGGTCGCCCAATCGACGGCGCAACCGCACGCTGGAAACCAAGTTCGGCCATGTTCAGCCGATCGACAAAGGCATCGATCACGCGCACAGCCGCATTCGCGGCAACATAATCCTCAATCCGATCAGGTAGCAAACATGCCTGACCTCGATCCGTTCCTGAAACATAACCCATGAAAATGGCCGCATCGTTTCCAATGCGGCCAGACTAACTGATTTGGCGGACTTATCGCACAGGCTGTCCTGGGCGCCTGTTCCTTTGATTTGCGCGAACTCAGCCGACGTGCGGCGCCGTCGTCGTGTCGTGCTTGTCGTCGAAGAGGATCTTGACCGCTTCAGTGGTGTTCTGGAGAACCGCCACATCGTGCCAGCCGCCATTGGCATTGACGCTGACCACCGTATCTGCACCGCTGACCGTTGTCTTGACGCTGGCGAGTGCCTCCGCCTCGCTTGCCTCATGGCCGAGCAGGCTGTCGAGGAGCTTGGAAACGTCGAGCGTATCGCCCTCGCTTGCCTTGAAGTCGGTGATGACATCGGCGAGCTTGACGTCGCTCAGGGCATCGGCGTCGAGCACGAAGGTGTCAGCCCCTGCCCCGCCCGATATCGTGAACATGCCGCCGCTGCCCGACAGGGTGTCGTCGCCGTCGCTGCCTATTAGCGAGTAAGCATTGCTGCCATTTTCGCTGCCGCCGAGCGTCGTGTCGAAGGCGACCTCGACGAAGTGGCCGGTCGAGCCGTCCGTCAGGGTGTAATCGCCATCGGCAAGGATCGACTGGCCATTAATCTCCGCGTTGGAAGCGTTGGCATCGAGCGAGACGCTGCTGATCGAATGATCCGCCAGGCTCGAAAGCTCGCCGCTGTCGGTGATGCCATTGTGGTTCAGGTCCTGCCAGACGGTGAGCTTCGAGAAGGCCTCATCGGTCGCATCGATCTTGCCGTCATGGTTGCTGTCGAGCGTCGAAAGCGCCGCCAGGCCGTCCACATAGCTGCCACCGGCAAAGTGCGGCGAGAAGATCTCGCTGCCATTGTCGATCTTGCCGTTGCCGTCGACATCGAACGCCAGGATGCCGTCACTGCCGGCTGTCCAGGCGATCTGATCCTTGTGACCGTCGGCATTGATGTCGAACTGCACGCCGTTGTCGAGCGAGGTCAGCGCGACGCCGTTGTGGTCGAGGTCGAGGATGATGGGGTCGATGGCATTCGACAACAGGTAATAGCTCCCAGCAGAGTTTGGCGCCCCAGCCGAAATCACGCTAGTATAGTTGTCAAAGACCGCAACCAACGACGTTGTTCCATTCGACCCGTCTGCGTCCGAGCTGTAATACAAGGCAACCCTGTTGCTACCAAGCACGTCTGAATAGGCGAGAACGAAGACACCGCCGCTAAACGTACCCTTCTGACCAGCGAGCAAGCTGGCTATTTCACTGGCAGAGTTGGCCGAATTGGCGCTGACGTTGAAGACAACAAGGTCTGCACCGGAGATGCTTTGCGCAGACAGACCATTGCCAACGGTGGTCACGGTGACAGCTGAGTTGATCGAACCAGAACCATCATTCGCCAGGGAGAAGTTGACGAAATTCAACGCATCTCTGGTGCTGTCGAAGTCGGTGATGACATCGTAGCCGGTATCGTTCTTGTCAAACACGAAGACATCATTGCCGGTGCCACCTGTAAGCGTATCCTGGCCATTGCCGCCTATCAACGTATCGCCGTTCGCGCCACCGTCGATGACATCGTTTCCGGCGCCGCCTTTAATGACGTCGGCATCGGACGAGCCGCTAATGGTATCTACGAAGTTCGTACCGAGAACTCCTTGGATGTTTGCGTACTTGACCACACCTAGACCCGAAGACGTAAGGTCAGTGGTCGTGAAGGCCGAGCTTTGCGTCAAGGTAAACGCCACACCGGACGTCGCGGCAGACAGATCCAGAATGTCTGTTCCCGAACCGCCGTCAACGATATCCCTGCCGGTCCCAACACGAAGCGTGTCATCACCGTCATTGCCAAGCAACACATCGTCACCGGCGCCGGCAATCAGCAGATCGCCATTGCTGCGGCTGACTATGACGTCATCCCCGGAGGTTCCTGTGAGCGTGCTCGTCCCCAAACTGAAGTTCTTGACGGTATCCGTCACAGAACCGCCGCCACTAAGGGAATAAGTCAGCGTCCCCCCTAGCGACATGTTGTCCTTCAGGGTCACGGAATCGATGTCGTGGTCGGTCTGACCGGAGGCGAAATCAGTAGACGAAACGGTGGAAATGGAAAGGGAGCCCGAGTTCACGCTGTCGTTGGCGAGCAAGGCCCAATCCGGGATCTGGAAGCTAGAATTATTCCCCCCATTGACGATGATAGTTTCGCCTTTCGCGACGGATCCTTCGTTGACGTCCGTCACCGTCACCGCGATCGACTGCGTGTCCGTGGACGTGCCGTCAGAGACCTGCACCTGCACGTCGTAGACGTTGTTACCGCCGGCGTCGGTCGGTACCTCGAAGTTCGGGGCGCTGACGAAGGAGAGCACGCCTGTGGTAGCATTGATCGTGAACTTCCCAGCATCCGCGCCGCCGGTGATCGAGTAGCTCAGTGTCGAGCCTGCATCGACATCCGTCGCCGTCGCCGTCGTCACCGCCGTCGTGTTCTCGGCAACCGAGATCGCAGCCGCAGCGCCGCCGCCGTTCGAGCCGATGACCGGCGCGTCGTTGACCGGATTGACGGTGATGTTGACCGTTGCCACCGCGGAATTGGCCGTGCCGTCGTTCACCTTGTAGGTGAAGCTGTCGGTGCCGTTGTAGTTGGCATCTGGTGTGTAGTCGAAGGCGCCGTTGACGTTGAGCGCCAGCGTGCCGTGTGACGGCCCGGCGACCAGGATCGACGACAGCGCATCCTGCTCGACGTCCTTGTCGTTGGCCACAACACCGCCGGCCTCGATGTGCAGCGTCATGTCCTCGTCGGTCGAATAGCTGTCGTTCGCCGCGACCGGCGCGTCGTTGACCGGTGTCAGGTCCAGTGTCGCGCTGCCAGGAACTGTCGTCGCGCCGTCCGACACCGTGTAGCTGAAGCTGACCGAAGTGTCGTCATCGTCCGCAGGCGTGAAGGTCCAGGTGCCGTTGCCATTGTCGATCAGCGTGCCAGACGAGGCCGAAAGGCCGCTCACCGTCAGCGTGTCACCGTCGACATCCGTCGCACCGGCCAGAAGATCGGCCGTCGTGATCTGATGCGCACCACTGTCCTCGGCGATCGCTGCCAGCGTCACGGCCGGGGCGACCGGCGCGTCGTTGAGCGGCTGAATGTGAATGGTTGCGACCTGCGCGGCACCGTTATCGTGGCCGTCGTTGACGACAACGGTGACAGTTCGATCGATCGAGGCATCCGGGTTATCGCTGCTGTTGGTGTAGACCACGTTTCTCAGGATCGTTTGATAGGTGGCGATCGATGCCGTACCGCTGATCGACAGGATGCCGTTGACGTAGCTGACCGTCAAACCATTTGCCGCTGCCGTTGCGGCTGCGTTGAGCGTCATGCTTTCGGCTGCCCCATCCAGATTGTGAGCGAGCGTCAGGGTCATCGACTGCAGTGTCGAGGAGTCGACATCGCCGAGCGTTGCCTGTGAGGCAAATTGCTGACCCAACTGCTCGACCGCCGTAGTTGTGGCATCATTCCCGACGCCAGCGCCATTGAGATCGACAACCGGTGCGTCGTTGGTGCCGGTTACCGTCCAGGAGACGGTGGCGGGTGTCGAGATCGTGCCGTCGGAGACGCTATAGTTCACCGTGACCGTCGTCGTCTCGCCAGCCGCCAGCGACTGGTAGGCCGAGTGGCTCGGATCGAGCGTGAAGGAACGCGTTGCCGCATCGTAGATCACGCCGGCCGGCAGAGTACCCGGCACGCCGGTGACAGAAAGGGTCGTACCGGCATCGACGTCGCTTGCATTGGCAAGAGCGTCAAGCGTGACGCCTGCGCCATCCTCTGTCGCCACGCCGGTGACTGCGCCGTTGACAACCGGCGCATCGTTGGTGCCGGTTATCGTCCAGGAGACCGAGGCAGGTGTCGATACCGCGCCGTCGGAGACGCTGTAGTTCACCGTAACCGTCGTCGTCTCGCCAGCCGCCAGCGACTGGTAGGCCGAGTGGCTCGGATCGAGCGTGAAGGAATGCGTCGCCGCATCGTAGATCACGCCGGCCGGCAGAATACCCGGCACGCCGGTGACCGACAGGATCGTGCCGACATCGACGTCGCTTGCACGGGCAAGCGCGTCAAGCGTCGCGTCTGTGCCATCCTCTGTCGCCGCGCCGGTGACGGCGTCGCTGACAACCGGCGCATCGTTGGTGCCGGTGATCGTGACCGCAATAGCCTTCGTGACCGCGTCGTGATCGCCGTCCGTCACGGTGTACGGAATGTGCAGGACCGCGGTCTGGCCCGTCGCCAGGCCGTCGAAGGCCGTGCCAGGGACAATCGAGATCGTGTTGCCGTCGGCGCCGAGCGTGATCGACGGTGTACCCAGAATGAGCCCAGCGGGAACCCCGGTGTAGCTCGGCGTGCCGAGGGAAAGAGCAGCGCCACTCACATCGGCGCCGAAGGTGTAGTGAGTACCTTCGGTCAATGTGATGCTCTTGCTTTCGTTCTCCGACATGGCAGCAGCCACATCGATTGCCGTCGGCAGGCTGTCTGCGACATTGATGACGAACTGGCCGGTGCCGAGCGTCACTGCATCGTGGTCGCCGTCGAACGCCTGAACATAGGCACTAAGATCGAGCGAAAGATTATCGCTGCCGGCGGCGTGATCGAATTCGCCGTGCATTGTGAAGGTCGCCGTGCCATTTGCCGAAACCGTCAGGGTGAAGAGCGGCGTTGCCGGCGCACCTTCGGCATAACCGGTCAGTGTGGTTCCGTCGGAAATCACCTTCACCTGCTGGCCGCCGGCTGTAACCGTGCCGAGATTTTCCGCGGTTGCGATGGTTTTCAGCGCGAATACCGCCGCGCCGTTGGCATCGTCAGCACCAACGGAAACCAGCGAGGAAAGATCGATGGTGTTAGACGATACATCGTGGCTGGCCTCGATCTCGAGGCTCCAGTTGCGCAGGGTGCCTACATCGGCCCCAAGATCGTCCCTTATTTCCAGCGTCCAGGTTCCCGCCATACTCTTCCCGTCAAACAGGGAAAGCTGGTCGATCGCCGGACGCCATGTACCGGCATATGGCTGGGTGGCAGCGGTAAAGGAGCTTGCCGCTTCGTCGTCGAACTTGATGGTGCCGTTCGGGTCTCCACCTTCGCCATTGTCGTCAACCAACCGAACCCTGGTGCCATCCGGGGCAATCAGCGTTATCTCAAGGTCTGCCATGAACGTGTGAGTGAGATTGATCGACACGTTGACGTCGTGAATACTTCCGCCAGCGGGTACCGTGATGGTCGAGGTGATCGTGCTGACGTCCGGGATGGCAAGATTGACCGCACCCGACGCGAAGCTGTGCGTTTCAAGCGTCGAGCCACCTTCCACGACGTCGCCGGAGACCGTCGTGTTGGCAACCAGCGTCGGAGCGCTGTCGGCAACATTGATGGTGAAGGGCTGATCGACGTAGTCGCCATCGCCGTCGAAGACGCGAGCGACGAGGTTCAGCGAGATATTGTCGCTGTCAGCCGGGTGATCGAGGTTCTGGAAGAGCGTCGCGGCAAAGCTGCCGGGATGCAAGACGCTGACGATGAAGACCGGATGATCGGCCGTATCGCCGGCCTTGAACGCAACGATTTCCTGATCGACGCCATTCGCCGTGCGAACGAGGTATTCCAAAGGCACGCCGTCGGAGGTGAGGTCGTTGTTGATGATCGGATTTCCATTACCATCCCTGCCGATCTCTATATGGGTATTCTTGCTGTCGGCGCCGATATTGATGTTCAAGCTGGCGAAATCGACGTCGACGACCGGAAGGCCCGTTTCCGAGAGGGTAACCGTCTGAGCCGCGCCGGTGGCAACCGGCACGTCGTCGTTGATCGTGACAATCAGCTGACCGTTGAGCGCGACGCTGTCGCCGTCGCCGTCGGTCACCGTCACCGTCGACGAAAGATCGAGGGCCAAGGACGTGTCGCTATCGATGGCGACGATATTGTCACCGTGGCCCGGGTTGACCACTGTATTGCCGTTCGGAGCGCCGCTTCCGTCGAGATCGAACTTCGTGTTGTCGGCGACATTGCCGACATTCACATACCAGGTCGTGTGCGCCGGAATGTTGAGGACGTAGTCCGGTCCCGCGCCGTGGTTGTCGAGGGTCCAGGTCCGGTCCGTGTTGCTGTCGTTGGTGACGCGGATAATTGCGTCGCCGTCGGCCAATCGGCCTTCGAAGGCGAGATTGCTGCCTCCCACGTCCGCAAGCGCGAAATGGGAACCGGGGGTGTCAAGCGCCGTAGCCGGGGTGATCGCGTGGCCGTTGATCAACAGTCTATCGACATTGTCGAGCGCACCCACCTGCGTGAAGGTATAGGCTCCTGTCTGCGCATTGACGGCGAGCGTGAAGATCGTCGCCAAGCCAGCTTTGGCGATCAAGGTGTTGTCGACCACCGTATAGGCGAGCGCGACGCCGTTTGAGGTCAGCGAAGTCAGGCTCGGGGAGAGAGTGTTCAAGTCGACGCCATACCGTCCGACGCCATCGGCGCCGGTCGAGACCAGAGCCTCAAGGCTGCCTGTGATCGAAGAACCTGCCATGTCTTCGTCGATCGATATGTTGATGATCGCGCCGGTGGAAACTGGCACATCGTCGACGACATTCACAGTGAACGTGC
>NZ_JAIQXS010000036.1:0-33198 GCF_020166565.1 Rhizobium sp. 3T7 | reverse complement strand
TGCAAAGGCCGCGGAGCCATAGGCATGGTCAATACGATAGATCGGGAAAACCCCATTCACGCATTAGGGCAACAGCTCTGCGCAACGTGGTTCTCTTGAAATATCTGAGTGGGATTGGGGCGGCATGTCTCGGCGTTCAGCCTCCCAAGGGAAACGGAAATGCAGCCACACTGGACGAGAGATGATCTGCGGCGGAAAACGGCGGTTCTTGCAGCTGATGATCGGGCGCAGCCAATACCTGCAAGCGGTTAGCCACGTATAGCGCGACATCGCCCTGCGACGACATAAGCATGGTCGCATTGTATGGGATGCGTCGCAGTTGTATCCTGTGGCCTGACAGGTGCAAACGACGCAGTGCATAGCCGGAGCAAAAGTCCGGTCGCGTGTTCCAACCCATGAATTAGCAGCTGCGGATCATGGAACTCATATTCGCCATCGGATTGATCATCTTCAAGGTTGCGTTGCTGATTGCGATGCTGCTGCTGCTGCCCTTGCCTCTAACCTGGCTGGAACGCAAGATCGCCGGACACATGCAGCAACGGATGGGCCCGATGCGCGTTGGGTGGCATGGGCTGTTGCAACCGTTGGCGGACGGAATCAAGCTTTTAACCAAAGAGGACCACATCCCGGCCGAGGCCGACCGCTTCCTGTTCAAGGTGGCTCCTATCCTGGCGCTCGCTCCGCCCTTTGTCGTCTTCGTCGCGATCCCTTTCGGCGAAACAGTCTCGGTCCTCGGCGCCGAGGTCACGCTCTACGTTTCCAATATGAATGTCGCGCTCCTTTTCGTCTTCGCGGTGATCGGGATCGAGGTGTATGGCGTTATCTTCGGCGGCTGGGCCGCTAACAGCAAATACGCGGTCCTGGGCAGCCTCAGGACCTGCGCGCAGATGATAAGCTACGAGATCCCAATGGGGTTCGCGGTGATCGGTGTCGTCATGTTGGCGCAATCCATGAGCCTGCTCGAGATCGTTCGAGCACAAGCCGATGTCTGGAACATCGTCTACCAACCGATCGGATTCTTCGTGTTCTTCGTCGCCGGACTGGCCGAAGCACAGCGCATTCCCTTCGACCTGGCCGAAGCCGAAGGCGATCTCGGCGCCGGGTTCCATACCGAGTACAGCGGCATCCGTTTTGCGTTCTTCATGGTCAGCGAATATGCCATCGTACTGCTGGTGTCGGTCCTGGCAGTAATCCTGTTCTTCGGCGGTTGGAACGGCGTACTGATCCCCTTGCCACCGCTCCTCTGGTTTGCGCTCAAGGTCGCGTTCTTCGTCTATTTGTTCATGTGGTTCCGCTTCACGTTTCCCCGCTACCGCTACGACCAGCTGATGGCGATCGGATGGAAAGTCTTGCTTCCTTTGTCGATGGCGAACATAATCATAACTGGTCTTGTTTTCTTTTAGGGGCCGCAGCGGCTCCGTAGTGGAGCGCCGATGTCGCGCGCACGGGACAGCATTGGAACATGGATCGGTTGGGCCTTCTTCGCCGATCTGGCGAGCGGCTTGGCTCTGACCTTTAGCTACATGTTCTCCAGATCCGTGACGATGCAGTATCCCGACAAGGAAAAATGGTTGCCCTACTCGCGTTACCGCGGGCATCATTTCTTAACGCGCGATGAAGAGGGCGAGATCAAGTGCGTGGCCTGCGAACTCTGCGCGCGAATTTGTCCCTGCGACTGCATCGAAGTCATCCCCTACGAGGACGAGAAGGGCAACCGTCACCCGGCAAAATTCGAGATCGATACGGCACGGTGTCTCTTCTGTGGCCTGTGCGAGGATGCCTGCCCGGCGGACGCGATCGCGCTTGGCCAGCAATACGAATTCTCGAGTTTTTCTTCGCGTGACTTGGTGATTGGACGGGACGATCTGCTCGGCAAGCCGGGCAAGGCTGTGACCGGCGGCGGCGTGGTCTCGGCGCGCCTGAACACTGAACAGGACGTTCTGGTCGAGACGAGCGAGCCACAAGGGTACAACTGGTGGCAGAATATCCGACGAACGTGAACGCGCGCCAGCCGTTAAGCCGAAGCGCGCAGACAGGAGGTTAAAATGCTTGTCTGCCAAATCTTGAAGACCAAGTCCCCCGAGATCGTCTCGGTCACACCGGACCACACAATGGTGGAGGTCCTGAGGTTGTTTCGCGAAAACAACATCGGCTTCGTTATTGTCGGCCGTTCCCCCGGGGAATGCTTGGGAACGGTGTCGGAGCGGGACTGCTGCAATGCAGTCGCTGAATACGGAATCAAAGCGCCGGTCATGCGCGTTGGCGATATCATGAACCGCCGTGTGGCGACCTGCTCGACAGACGATTTACTGCCTCTTGTCATGGCGATCATGACCGAGCGGCGCACGCGCCATGTGCTGGTCATGGATGGCGACAAGATAGCCGGCATTGTCAGCATCGGCGACGTGGTCAAGTACAGGCTCGACGAAGCCCTGCGCACGGAAGAGGACCTGTACAATTACATTTGCGGGACGGCTTATTACCACTGACGCCGGCCGCTTTAGCCTCAGCTTGGATTCTCCGGCTCTGCCCCGAACCCGGCGACGGTGGTGATCTCGAATGGTACGTGCACCTTTTTTACGTCCACCGGACAGGGATATTCGCCCCGCCGCATCAGGCTGTTGAGGCGAAGGGCTCTGTAGTTTTCGGGAATGAACACAAGTCCCCGGGGAAAATGCTTGTCGATCTTGAGCTTTGCCGTCAGTTCGTGCTGGGCGGATCGCACAACTACCTGATCGCCATCCGAAAGGCCAAGTTGCGCCGCGTCCCACGCACTCATCGCGACATAGGGGTCGTCGGCGACCGTGTTCAGGATTTCCGAGCGCTCGGAAAGATATCCATTGTGGAACAGGCAATTGCCAGTGACCAGCATGAGCCTGTCGGTTGCAATGGGCACAGCCGGTGGGGCGAAGAACCTGCCAGCAGGGAGCACGAGAGCCGCCTTGGTGAATGCTCCGTCGGCGCCAAGCCCGTCCTGCGTCAGGCCCTCATAGGCGGGAACCAGCTGGGCGATCTCGTCGAAAATCTCGGTTTGAACCGATGGTCGCAGCCGGAGCGCGTGGCTTTGAAGTGCTGCGACAAAGTCGAAGACCGCCAGATTGCCTCGGGCCTCGGCGACCGGCTCACGGAACTTGCGGACCTTCTGGGTCCGGCCTTCGTTGTTGGTGAAAGTGCCGGATTCCTCGCCGTAGCTCGCGGCGGGCAGCGCGACATCAGCGAGGCCCGCAGTATCCGTGAGAAATGCGTCCTGCACGATCAGCAGATCGGCGGCACGAAGCGCCCGCTGCACAAACTCCCGGTCGGGATAGGACATCAAGGGGTCGCTTCCAACGATATAGAGCGCGCCCATTCGTCCCCTGTCGCAGAGTTGCAGCATCCCGTCGAAATCCACGCCCGGTTCCGACGGGATCTCGGCGCCCCAGGCCCGTTCGAGAGTTGCGCGCGTGGCATTATCGGCGACCGCACGCAGTCCCGGCAGAGCGGCCGGTAGAACGCCCATATCCCAGGCGCCTAGCTGGTTGGCGCGATCGAAGAGAAACTGCATCGTCGGGCTCTTGCCCAGCAGGCGGAGAACCTGCAGCAGGTTGTTGAGCTGCTGCAGCGTCGCGCGCGCTGTTGGCGACCTCAGGAGGTCGGCGCTGACAAGCGCGGTGACCCTCCGGCCTTCCAGCAGCGTCGTGGCCAGACGGTACGTTGCGTCGCTGCCGGTGGCTGCCGCCGGCCCGCCAATTGTCGCTCCGATGTCAGCAAGAACGTCGTCCGGAAAGGCCTGACCAGCCGCCGTCACCAGACTGGCCACCGCTGCGGCAAGGCTCGCTGCCTCACAGCCCGGCAGAACGCGAACGACCGCCCGTGCATCGGCGTCCAAGCGGGACGGCCGCACCGAGAGCATGAGCAATCTCGTCTGCCGGCGGCGTGCAGCGTCGCGCAGGAGATACTCGGTGACCGGATTCTCCTCGGTCACGTTGCCGCCGACGACGAGCACGCAGTCGTTTCCAATGACGTCCTGAAGCGGCGCGCGGCTGAAAAAGCTAGTAACCAACGGACCGAGCACATCGAAAGGCGTGGACCAGCGCGACGAGCAGTCAATATTGTTTGTTCGGAACATCGTCCGCATCATTTTCTGGAATTGATAAAGCACCTCGTTGGGAAGGCGTGGTGAGGCAAGCCCGCCTGCAGCCCTTCCCTCAACCGCGGAAAGACGCTGTCGTAGGTAGTTCCCCGCTTCGTCCCAGGAAACCGGAACAAGGGCGCCATCACGGCGGACCATCGGCCCCCTGATCCTGTCCGGGCTCGTGACGAAATCGAGGCCAAAACGTCCCCGCACGCAGAGGGTTTCGCGGTTGAGACCCTCGTCCCACTTCGAGCGGACCCGCATGAACTCGCCCTTGCGTGTGCCGACCGTCAACTGGCAGCCGGTGCCGCAATGTGGGCAGACCGTGTCGGTCTCGGCCAGATCCCAGGGGCGGGCCTTGTAGCGATAGGGGAAGCTCATCAGCGCGCCGACCGGGCAGACCTCGACGCAATTGCCGCATTGGTCGCAACTTGCAAGACTACCCTCGAAGCCGGTCACGGCGGTATCCATGCCTTTTTCGACCGTGCCCAGGGCGACCGCGCCGACCACCTCTTCGCACATCCGCACGCAGCGTTGGCACTGGATACAGCGGTTGACGTTCATGATGATGACCGGGCTGAGGCGGATGTCCTCGGAGTGGAACACCCGTTTGGCATCACGAAACCGGCTTTCGCGCGGCCCGTATGCCATCACCTGGTTCTGAAGCTCGCACTCACCGCCTTTATCACATATCGGGCAGTCGAGCGGATGGTTGGCAAGCAGCATGTCGAGCATGGACGAGCGGGTTTCCTCGATCAGCGGCGTGTTGGTGCGCACCACCATGCCGTCGGTGACTGCGGTGGCGCAGGACGGCTGCAGCCTGCGCTGCCCCTCGATTTCGACCAGGCACATGCGGCACGAGGCGAGCGGCGGCAACCGCTTCATGTAACAGAAGGTCGGGATGTCGATGCCCAAACGCTCGGCGGCCTGCAGCACCGTGGAGCCAGCTTCCACTTCCAGCGTTTGTTCATTGATCGTGATGCGAACCATGGCTTCCTCGCGGTCTACTCCCCACGCACCTCAGTGAAACGGGCACCTCCGCTCCTCGATATGGGCGACGAACTCATCGCGGAAATGCTTGAGCGCGGCCCGCAGCCCCATAGCCGCACCATCGCCCAGAGCGCAGAACGTATTGCCGAAAATGCCTTTGCAGAGCGCGTCCAGCTGTTCCAGATCGCCCGGCTCCCCCTGCCCCGCCTCGACCCGGCGCAACACTTTCACGACCCAGTTCAGCCCCTCGCGGCAAGGCGTGCATTTGCCGCAGGACTCGTGGTGGAAGAACTCGATGATCCGGGTGGCGACCTTGACCATGCAGGTCGAGTCGTCGATCACGATCACGCCAGCCGAGCCGAGCATCGAACCGGCGGCCGCAAGCGAGTCGAAATCCATCCCCACATCAAGCCCGCTCTCGGGGATGACCGGCGCCGAGACACCGCCTGGGATAACCGCCTTGATCCTGCGTCCGGGCAAGGGACCGCCCGCGTTGTTCTCGACCAGCTCCCGCAGCGGTATGCCCATCGGCAATTCATAGAGACCCGGTTTGCGCACTTGTCCGCTGAGGCAATAGAGCTTCGGGCCGGGGCTCTTGTCCGGGCCGATCTCCCGAAACCACCTCGAGCCCCGCATCACGATATGCGGCACGCAAGCGAGCGTCTCGACGTTGTTGATGACCGTCGGGCTGGCGTAGAGCCCCTCGACCGCCGGAAACGGCGGTTTCAGGCGGGGCTGCGCCCGCTTGCCCTCGAGCGAGTCGAGCATCGCTGTCTCTTCGCCGCAGATATAGGCGCCCGCGCCGCAATGGATGTGCACGGCGAAATCGAAATCGGAGCCCAGGATACTCTGCCCCAAGTAACCCCTTTGGTGAGCCTCGGCGATCGCCTGCTCGAGGCGACGGATCGCCGTCATATACTCTCCGCGGATGTAGACATAGGCGGTCTTGGCGCCGATCGCGTAGGCACTTACCGCCAGCCCCTCGATGAGCTGGTGCGGGTCGCGCTCCATGATGATCCGGTCCTTGAAGGTGCCGGGCTCGCCTTCGTCGGCATTGCAGCACAGATATTTCGGCTTGTCGCCCCGCTTCGGCACGAAGCTCCATTTCATGCCCGTCGGGAAACCGGCACCGCCGCGACCGCGCAGGTTTGATTCCTTGACGAGGTCGATGACCTCATCGGGGGTGTGCTCGCGCAGCACCTTCTTCAGCGCCTGGTAGCCGCCGCCGGCCTCATAGGTCGGCAGCAAATGACCATCCGGCACGTCGATATTCTTGAGGAGAACCGGCTCGAACATGGCGCTACTCCCCCGGCTGTTGCGCAGAGGCGTGCTCAACGCTTGCTGCCCGCGTTGCTATTACCCGAAGACTGTCCAGGAGTGCGTTTACCCGCGCGACATCCAGATGGCCGTGGTAATCGTCGCCGACTTGCATTACCGGAGCCATCTCGCAGGCGCCGAGGCATTCCACCGTCGAAAGCGTGAACAGCCCATCCGGGGTGGTCTCACCCTTCTTGATCGCCAGGACCGCTTCCAGGTGCTTCAGCAGGTCCTCCGATCCGCACAGCATGCAGGAAACGTTGTCGCAGAGTTGCACGTGGAATAGGCCCACCGGCTCGGTATGGAAGAGCGTGTAGAAGGTCGCCAGCTCGTAAACCCACATCCGCTCGACGCCGAGGATGTCGGCGACCTCCTCCAGCACCGGCCCGGGCAGATAACCATGTTCCTTCTGCGCGATCAGAAGCGCGGGCATGATTGCCGAGCGCTGGTTCGTATACCGCGCCGCCGCCGCTTTTATCTTTTCGCGCATGCTCATCGTGTCCTAATCCCCTGTTACTTGTCCACCTCCGCCATCACCGGATCGAGGCTGCCCAGCACGGCGATCATATCCGCCAGGTAGCGTGCGTTGGTGACCCCGAAGAGGGCCTGAAGGTTGACGAACGACGGTGCTCGCACCTTCATGCGGAACGGTTTCGGCGATCCGTCGCTGATGATGTAGAACCCCAACTCACCCTTTGGCGCCTCGATCGCCGAATAGACCTCGCCTTTCGGTACCTTGAAGCCATAGGCCGACAGGTCGAAATGCTGGATCAAAGCCTCCATCGAGCAATGCACCCGCTCCTTGTCCACCGGGAACGCGATCGTCGGCATGTCGATCTGGAACGGTCCTTCGGGCATCTGGTCGATGCATTGTTCGATGATCGCGATGCTTTCGCGCATCTCATCGACGCGGCACCGCCAGCGCGCGTAGCAATCGCCCTCGTTGCGGGTGATGACGTTGAACGCGAGCCGGTCATAAATCTCGTAGGGCTCGTCGCGGCGGATATCCCAATCGACACCGGAGGCACGCAGGTTCGGGCCACTGAGACCCAGATCGATTGCGTCTTCGCCGGAGATCACGCCGATCCCCTTCGTGCGCTTGAGGAACACCCTGTTATCCTCGAGCAATCGCTCATAGTCGCGGATCCGGTTCGGGAAGATGTCGCAGAACTCCCTGATCTTGGGAAAGAAGCCGTCAGGCAGATCCTCGCGCACTCCGCCAACCCTGCAGAAGGACGTGTGCATTCTTGCACCGCTGATCATCTCCAGCAGGTCCATGATCATTTCGCGCTCGCGCATGACGTAAAGCAGCGCGGTGATTGCACCCAGATCCATTGGCAGCGCGCCGGTGATCAAGAGATGACCGGAGATCCGCGCCAGTTCGGCCATCATGACGCGTATGTACTGCGCCCGGACCGGTGCTTCTATGCCGAGGAGCTTCTCCACTGCCAGCGCGAAGGCCAGGTTGTTCGACGGCGGGCAGAGATAATCGAGCCGGTCGGTCAGCGGGAATATCTGGGTGTAGGTGAAACTCTCGGCGAGTTTTTCTGTGCCGCGGTGGAGGTAACCGATATGCGGGTCCACGCGGCCGACATACTCGCCGTCAAGTTCGAGGACGAGCCGAAGAACCCCGTGAGTGCTGGGGTGCTGCGGGCCGAGGTTGAGAAGCACGTCCCTGGTGGTGAGCGCTTCGCCTTGCGGCCTGCTGAGCTCTGTGACTTCGGTCATCTCAATTTTCCGGCGTAGAACGGCCTCCTTGCGGGATTTCCCTGGTGGCGATGTCGGGCCGTGTCGGAGGCGGACCTTCGGCCCCGAAGGGGTTCAGCTTGTCCTTGTAGCCCCTTAAGGGGAAATCCTTGCGCTGGGGAAAGCCCTCAAAGCCTTCCCACATGTAGATCCGGCGCAGGTCGGGATGGCCTTCGAACTTGATGCCATACATGTCCCAGGCCTCGCGCTCGTGCCAATTGGCAGTGCGCCAGACCCCGGTCACCGACGGGACGCGAGGCGGATCACCAAGCCGGCACTTGATGCGAACCCGCCATTTGTTCGGCAGCGAATAGAGGTGGTACACCGCCTCATAGCGTGGCAACTCCGGGTAATGATCGACCCCACAGATGTCAGACAGGAAATTGAACCGGAGCGCCGGATGGTCTTTCAGAAATCGGCAGAACTCAACGATCTTTTCGGGTGGAACGGCAAAGGCGTAGATGCCGTGCACGGCGCCGAGGTCCTCGATTGCTGCTTTGAAATGCTCCATGATCAGAGCGCGATTGAAAGACGGCTCCACGCTCATGAGGTTGCAACCCGATCCAGAGGCGTTCCGGCTAGCGCGCGGGATCTCTTGATCTTCTCCTGAAGCAGCAGGAAGCCGTGCATCAGCGCCTCGGGCCGCGGCGGACAGCCTGGCACATGCACGTCGACGGGCACGAAGGTTTCCGACCCCTGCACCACGGCATAGGTGTTGTAGACCCCCCCTGAGATCGCGCAGGTGCCCATTGCGATCACCCAGCGCGGCTCCGGCATCTGGTCATAGAGCCGGCGCACGACGGGTGCGAACTTCCGGGTCACGGTGCCGGCGATGATCATCACGTCGGACTGGCGCGGCGAAGGCCGGAAGACCACGCCGAACCGATCGAGATCATAGCGCGCGCATCCTGCCGAGATCATCTCGATGGCGCAGCAGGCAATACCGAAGGTCTCGGGCCACAGCGCGGATTTTCGGCTCCAGTTGATGATGCTCTCGGCCGTGGTGAACAGCACGCTGTCGCGGATCGTATTGTTTACGCCTCCCATTCCAGCGCTCCCTTCAGCCAGGCGTAGGCGAAACCCACGATAAGCAGCAACATGAAGACGAACATCTCGACATAACCGACCAGACCTATGTCTTTCAGGACGACAGCCCAGGGAAAGAGGAACATCGTCTCGACGTCGAAGACCACCAGCAGGATCGCCAGCACAAAGAATTGCACCCTGAAACGGCCCCCGGCGGCTTCGCCCGCCGGGTCCACGCCGCACTCATAGGGCATGTTCTTCTCGGGATAGGGATTGGACGGCCGCAGCAACGAGGAGACGAATAGCGTCGCCCCCGTCACCAGAACAATTCCGGCAACCATGACAAGAACCGGCAGGAACTCCATTGCAGCCATAGTCATATCGCATTGCCCCGGTCACCCACCTGGAGCTTTCTTCAGGCCGCCGCCGGCCCCATCCGGAACCGGTAGTGCGGTCGCTCCGGGAAGCGACTTTGGCAATCCTTTCTTGAATTATCAGTGTATTCCGTCGGGTGGATCATTGCAAATTCAATAGATCAGCCGCCAAACACCGAATGCTGAGCAAGCCTCAGAAACCACGCTGGAAACAGGCCAATGCCGATGGTGCCGGCGGCGGTGAAGGCCAGCGTGGCGCGCACCATTGGCGTCAGCGCCGGGACGAACATCTTCTCCGGCTCGCGCATGTAGATCACCATGACGATGCGGATATAAAAGTAGGCGGCGACGACGCTCAGCAGCACCGCGATCACCGCCAGCATGACGAAACCTCGCTCGACCAGCGCGACCAGCACGTAGAACTTGGCGAAAAACCCGGCCGTCGGTGGAATGCCGGCCAGCGAGAACAGATAGAGCAGCATCACGAGCGCCAGCCCGGGATGCGATTTGGCGAGACCCGCATAGTCTTCGATAACCTCGCCGGAGAAATCGCCGTTCCGCATCATGATGATCGTGCCGAAAATGCCGAGATTCATGAAAGCGTAGATCAGCAAGTAAAGCATCACGCTGGCGATCCCGTCCGCACCGCCGGCCGCCACGCCGAAAAGGGCGAACCCAGCATGGGCAATGCTGGAATAGGCCAGGAGGCGCTTGAAATTGTCCTGCACCAGCGCCACGAAACTGCCGAGCGCCATCGTCACCACTGCAATGACCGCGACGATGATCCAAACATCCGAGGCTGCGACCAGCGGGTTGAGGAACACCCGCAGGATCACCGCGAACCCTGCCGCCTTGGGCCCCACCGACATGAAGGCGGTGATCGTGGTTGGCGCGCCTTCATAGACGTCCGGCACCCACATATGGAACGGCACCGCGCCGACTTTGAAAACCAGCCCCGCGACAATGAAGACCACCGCCAGCAGCAATCCGGGATCGAGCGGATCGCCGGTCACCGCCGCAGCCATGCCGTCGAGTTGTGTCGTGCCGGTGAGCCCGTAAACCAGCGAAACGCCGTAAAGGAAGATCCCGGTCGAGACCGCGCCGAGGATCACATACTTCAGCGCCGCTTCGTTCGATCGCCGCTCCCGTCGCAGGAAGCCGGTCAGCACATAGGTGCAGAGCACCATCAACTCCAGGCCCACATAGATCGACATGAGATCGGTCGCCGAGGCCATGATCATCATTCCCGAAAGCGCGAAGAGCAGCAGGACATAGTATTCGCTGCTGCCTATCCCTTCGATATCCGCATATTTTCGGGAAAGGAGGAATGTCAGGACGGTAGCGATGTAGAACACGAACTTGAAGAAGACCGCAAAACGGTCGGCGATGAACATGCCGGTGTAGGCCGGCCGTACCTCGCTCGCCAGCATGAGTGTCGCCGAGGCGGCTATCAGCACAATGGCGACGGAGGCCCAGACAAGGAAGTGCTCTTGCCTCTTTTGCACGAATTGCCCCAGGATCAGCAGGATGCAAGCTCCAATGATCACCACGATTTCGGGCAGGCTCGCCACGATCGACTGGAAAAGCGCGGTGGCGGTCATTGGCCGCTCCCCTCGCCGTGTACGTGCGTCAGCAGATGCTGGACCGACGCGTCAATGATGTTGAGAAAAGGCTTTGGATAGAACCCCACCCAGAGCACGAAGACGGCCAGCGGCAGGGTCGCAGCGACCTCGCGGGCATTTACGTCACGTATCTTGAACCGCGCGCCGACGCTGGCCGGACCGAGCGCGACTTTCCCATACATGCCGAGCAGATAGGCCGCGCCCAGTAGGGCACCCAAAATGGCCGCCGCGCCGACGGCCAGGTTGGCGGCAAACCCACCCGCCAGCACGAGCAACTCGCCCACGAACGAATTCGTTCCCGGCAGCGCCATCGATGACAGGATGAACAAGGCAAAAAACACGCTATAAACCGGCGCCACCTTCATCAGCCCGCCATAATCGGCGATGCTGCGGGTGTGGGTCCGCTCGTAGATCAGGCCGACGAACAAAAAAAGGGCGCCCGTCGTTACGCCGTGATTGAACATTTGCAGGATGGCGCCCTCGAGCCCTCGCAGGTTCAGCGCGAAAATCCCCATCGTCACGAAGCCCATGTGGCTGATGCTGGAATAGGCCACCAGCTTCTTGAGGTCGTCCTGTGCCAGCGCAAGCAACCCGCCATAGACGATTGCAAGCGCCGAAAGCGCCAGCATCAGCGTCGAATAATACAACGACGCCTCCGGCAGCA
Source organism: Rhizobium sp. 3T7 (assembly GCF_020166565.1). NCBI lineage: Bacteria > Pseudomonadati > Pseudomonadota > Alphaproteobacteria > Hyphomicrobiales > Rhizobiaceae > Rhizobium > Rhizobium sp. 3T7. Next base: position 21,345 of record NZ_JAIQXS010000036.1, on the reverse strand, counting down.
TCGGCAGCGAGAACCGCAAGAATCCGTAGGCGCCCATTTTCAGGAGCACTCCGGCAAGAATAATGCTGCCTGCCGTTGGCGCCTGCACATGGGCGTCCGGCAGCCAGGTATGGACCGGGACCATAGGCACCTTGACTGCGAAGGCGACAAGGAAGGCGAAGAACAGCCACGACTGGACCCCGAACGGCAAATCGTGCGCTGTCAGGGCGAGGATGTCGAAAGTCTTGCCGCCGTTGAAGTAGAGCACGATGACGCCGATCAGGAACAGGACGCTGCCCGCCAGCGTATAGAGGAAGAACTTGAAAGCCGCGTAGATCCGGCCGTCGCCGCCCCAGACGCCGATGATCAAGTACATCGGGATCAGCATCGCCTCCCAGAAGACATAGAACAAGAACAGGTCGAGCGCTGAGAACACCCCCAGCATCAGCGCCTGCATGACCAGCAGACTGACCATGAACTCCTTCACCTTGCGGTCGATCGCGACCCACGAGGCGAGCACGCAAACCGCCCCCAGCAGCGCCGTCAGGAACACGAAAAGCGCGCTGATCCCATCGACACCGAGCGCAAAGGTAATGCCGAGTGCCGGCACCCACGGCCGCACCTCGGTGAACTGCATTTTGTGGGTCGACGTGTCGAAACCGGCCAGCATGGCGATGCAGAAAGCGAGGTCGAGGACGGTGACAGCCAGCGCCGTCCACCGCACCGCACCGTCGCTGCGTAGAAACATCAGGACCGCCGCCCCGACAGCGGGCGTGAATACGATGAGGCTCAGGAGCGGTAACCCCATGGATCCCCCTACCGCCACGCTACGGCGAAGACGATGGTGGCTGCGATGACACCGACAATCATGGCCAGCGCGTAATGGGTAACGACACCCGTCTGTAGCCGCCGCAGCGTCCCGCCGCCGCGCAGGATCGATTGGGCGACGCCATTCACGATGGCGTCTACGCCGATGAGATCGATCCGCAGTCCCGCCCGCGCTGCGCCATATAGGAAGGGCAATGCCGCGGTCTCGGACACGTCGCTCACCGCCTTCTCGTAGCGCGCCAGCGGCTTTTCGGCGAGCCACATGAACAGCCGCGCCCCCTTGCGATAGAACCAGTCGGTGTCGAGGCTGATCGTCTTCTCGGGGTCGAGGGCCTTGAGGAACAGCACGAACCCGAAGGCGGTGAACATCAGCAGGCCGAGGCTCTCCGTGACGTGACTGCCCGTATAGGGTTCGAAGTCCACCTGATAGGGAAGAAGCGCATAAAGCGGCTGCGGGAATACGCCGATCGCAACGCAGAGGACCGCCGCCATGCTCATCGCAACCAGCATGTTGCGCGGCGGCTCCCGCGCCTGAAGCTTCCGGTCTGTGCCAAAAAACATGTAATACGGGAGCTTGAGCCCGGTATGCAGAAACGTCCCCGACGAGGCCATCGTCAACGCCAGTACCACCAGCGCGCGATGATCCTGTCCGGCAGCGGCAATCACCATCGACTTGGTGACAAAGCCCGAGAAGAATGGAAAGGCCGAGATCGCGAAGGCGCCGACCATGTAGAGCGCCACCGTCAGCGGCATGGTCTTGTAGAGCCCGCCAAGCTCGGTGAGCTTGCGCTGCCCGGTGACGTAGATGACCGCCCCGGCCCCCATGAAGAGGAGCGCCTTGTAAAGGATATGCGCGAAAGCGTGGCTTGTGGCACCGTTCACCGCCATCTCGGTCCCGATCCCGATGCCGGCCACCATGTAGCCGACCTGGCTGACGATGTGATAGGCGAGCAGCCGCCGACAGTCGTTTTCCAGCACCGCGTAGATGACACCGTAGAGCGCCATCGCGGTACCGAGCCAGACCAGAAGCTCGGTCCCGGGAAACGCGCGCGCCAACACATAGACGGCGGTCTTGGTCGTGAAGGCGCTCATGAATACCGCCCCGGTGACGGTCGCCTCTGGGTAAGCGTCGGTCAGCCAGGCGTTGAGGGGTGGTACCGCGGCGTTAAGAAGGAACCCGGCAAGGATCAGGTAGGCGCCGGCGCCCATCCCCGCCTCGATCGGTCCGAAGAGCAGCGATCCTGTCGAGGCTCCATGGAGAACGATGCCCCCAAGCAACACGACGCCGCCAGTGACATGGACCATGATATACCGGAACCCGGCATTGATCGCCTGTCGACCGCCCTGGGCGAAGACCAGATAGGCAGAAGCAAAGGCCATGGTTTCCCAGAACAGGTAGAGCGTCAGGTAGTCGCCGGCAAACACCACGCCGAGCGCGCCGCCGACGTAGGCGAAGGCAGCGACATGCTGACCGGGACGAGGCAAGTGCAGCGCGTAAACTGTTCCGATTAGAGCCATGATAGTGAAAACGGTGGCGAAGACGATGCTCAGCTTGTCGACCTTGGCGACCAGGATTTCCTGCCCGAGGAAGTGCGCCGCTCCATAACTGCCCGGCTGGACCGTCACCACTGCAAGGATCGCCAGCGCCGGGATCAGCAGCAGATAGACCTTCCGGATCGATCCGGTGAGGAAAGGGATCGGCAGGGCGCCAAGAATGAACAGCAGGGCCGGATGAGCGAAGTCAATCATAATAGTCCTCGCGCCGCATGAGTCCGCCCTGATGGCCAAGGAACTTGGAAACGAAGATCAGCAGAACGCAGGATAAGAAGCCATAGAAGGCCGACCAGCCCGGCAGGCGGTCCCACAGATAAACCGCGTGTTCGCGGGGGACCAGAAAGTCGGTGATGACGATCAGAACGAGCACCAGATAGAACAGCCGGCGCCGCTGGTTGGCGTATTCTTCGTCACCAAAGAAATCGACCACGCGCTTGATCATCTGACAACTCCTTCCGCCAGGGCGAGGAAATAGTTGGGGAAGATACCCATCGACACCGACAGGATGGCAGTTGCCACCAGCGGGATCGTCATCATCGGGATTTCACGGACCGTTGCCGGGCTCTTCTCGGCCTCCGTCTTGAAAAAGGCGAGATAGGTCACCGGCAGGAAATAGGCGGCATTGAGAACCGAACTCACCAGGAGCACAATCAGGAACGCGACGTCCCCCGCCTGCATCGAGCCCAGCGTCAGATACCACTTGCTGACGAAGCCCGCGGTCGGCGGCACCCCGATCATGCTCAGCGAGCCGACGAAGAACGCGCCCATCGTCCAGGGCAGCCTGCGGCCGATACCGGCCATGTCGCTGATGTTCCGCTTGCCGGACGCGCAATAGATCGACCCGGCGCAAAAAAAGAGGGTGATTTTGGAGAAGGCGTGAGCCGCAATGTGGATGATTCCGCCGACCATAGCGACCGGCGAGAGCAAAACCGCGCCCAGCACGATATAAGAGAGCTGGCTGACCGTCGAATAGGCGAGCCTCGCCTTCAGGTCGTCGCGCGTCAGGGCGTAGACGGACGCCATCAGGATCGTGAACGAGACCAGATAGGCCGTGGCGATGCCAAGGTGCTGACTGTCCATCAGCCCTGTGCCGAAGACATGGAACACCACTCGCAGCACGCAGAACACACCCATCTTGACCACGGCCACCGCATGCAGGAGCGCGCTGACCGGTGTCGGCGCCACCATCGCCGCCGGCAGCCAGGCGTGCATCGGCATCACGGCGGCCTTGGCAAAGCCGAAGAGATAGCAGAAGTAGACGACCGTCAGCAGCGGCGCCGAGGCATTGACGCCCGCCAACAATCCGCCTGCCCTGAAATCGAGCGACCCCACAATGGAGTAGGTCAGCGCCAGCGCGGCGAGAAGCGCGCTTTTCGAGGCGCCCATCAAATAGACAAGGTACTTGCGGCTGCCCGTCCACGCCTCTTCGTCCTCGTGGTGGTAAACGAGCGGATAGGTCACGAGGCTGAGCATCTCGTAGAAGATCACCAGCGTGAACAGGTTGGCGGCGAAGGCGCCGCCCACGGCCGCTGCGAGACTGGTGGCAAAGCAGGCGAAGAACCGGGTCTGCGCGTGTTCGTTCAAGTGCCGCATGTAGCCGATGGAATAGATCGCCGCCGCGATCCACAGCAGCGAAGAAACGGTGGCAAACACCATACCAAGCGCATCGACCCGGAAAGCGAAGTCAATCCCCGGCAGGATCTCGAACAGGCGCAAGTCGATCGTCCCGCCCGAAAGCACCGTCGGCGCCATCGAGGCGACAATCGCGAACATGGCGATAGCGGCCAATGGCGAGACGAGATCGCGGAGTCGTTCGCGGTTGTTCAGGAGGAGAATCGCAAGGGCCGCCAGACCTGCGACGGCAACGGCAAGCAGCGGCCGGATCGATATCACCGGGTCCAAACCGCTATCCTTTCATGATGGTCACGTCGTCGACCTTGAGAGTGGACTTGTTCCTCACGAGGGCGACCAGGATACCGAGGGCGACGGCAACCTCCGCCGCTGTGATTGCGATGACGAAGATCGCGAAGATCTGCCCGCGAAAATCATCGTCGTAACGCCCGAAGGCGATGAAATTGATGTTGACCGAGTTGAGCAGAAGCTCCAGCGACATCAGCACGACCAGGATATTGCGCCTGATGAGCACGCCTGCCGCTCCGATCACGAACAGGACCACTCCGAGCAAGATATACCAGGAGAGCGGAACCATCACTCCTGCTCCTTCCGCGCCAGCACGATGGCACCGACCAGGGCGGCGAGCAGGATGACGGAGGCGGCTTCAAACGGCAGCAGGTAGTCGGCAAAAAGCGTCGTACTGAGCTGCCTGATCTCATCGCCACCGCGCACAGCGGCGGGTTCCATGACCGAAAAGCGCTTGCTCCAGAGCACGAGCACGAGCATCTCGACCCCAAGCAGGACGAGCAGCACCAGCGCCGGCAGGTTGCCGCCCGGCAAGAACCGCTGCAACACCGCTTCGCGCACATCGATCATCATGATCACGAACAGGAACAGGACCATGATGGCGCCGACATAGACGAAGATCTGGATGACTGCGAGCAACGGCGCGTCGAGCAAGATGAAGATTGCAGAGATCTGCAGGAAACAAGCCATCAACGCTAATGCGCTGTGAACCGGATTGCGCGCCATGATGACCGTCAGGGCCGCAATCACGGACACCGTCGCGAACAGAAGAAAGAACCCCTGACCCATCGACGCGACCCTCCCACGACAACTGTGACCCAGCGCGAGACGGCCGGATTTGAGATAGTTGCGCGCACTTCAGGTGCATTTATAAATTGTGCCCTAGTCTCGGATTTTTCACAAGATTATTGTCATTGGTGGAGCAAGACCGGGCCGATCCGATTGTGGCGAGAGCCGCTCGCGAGAGGCTGGCGGAGCGAGCCTGCGCCTGATGGTCATGCTCCCGAATATGCGCAGCCGTGCCGACCTTCGCCGCAGGCGGGGCGCCGCCCGCCGGCCGGATTCTAATTTGCGTGCGAAGACCTTCAGCCCGAAAGGCGGATGGTTGTCTATCCGAGTCGGGATGACGCAAACGATCGCGAATTTACTGTCGCCTATAAGCGGCCAATAAAAGTGGGGACGTTCTTGCCGCCGAGGAACGTGCTAAAACTTGCAAGGTAACAGGCTGATACCCAATCGCTGATTCAGCCCACGCTTCGCTTCTGCCGTACAGGCACGTGTACATGCCAGCTTCCCATCGCAATGTTCGGAATCGCGGCGGTGCATATCACCATAACGCTGGGTCGCGAGAGGCCGAAACTCTTCGGCGTCCATTGTGCTTTGAGTGGAACAACGCAACGAGGAACAAATGTCTTCAGATTAGGCTCCAGTACTTCCCATTGCTGAGGGCCCTTGGCATTCTCATTCGAGATAAAGCGCCTGGCCTCTTCACGAATTTCAAAGAGGCCGTGCTTGTCTGACGTAGAGCGATCATTTTCGACGCTCCACGATGCCATGCCCGGTGCGGAAGCGAATAAGGCGGCAGTGAAGACCAAGGATCGAAGCAATGGTGTGTCATTATCAGCCAAGTACGTCTCCCTGCGTGGAAAAAAGCCGCCTTCTGATGTGTAAGCCTGGTAGATCCACTTCCTCACGGCCCCGTGCTCGAAATCAACGTTGATATCCGGCGGCTCTTTGCGTCCCTGTCCCAAGGAGATAACAGACGGCCGCGTTCACAGCCGAGCCCAAGATAATGCCAATGACGAAAATCTGAACGCAAAAGCGCCGCGACATCGACGGTCGCGGCGCTTTGTATCGTGTCGTTTATCTTAGAATTCGCGCCAATCTTCAGCAGCCGCACCGCCAGCAAAAGCTGTCGAGACCTTGCGTACCATTGCCGCTGGAGCGTTTCTCTGTGGCAGTCGCGGTGCATAGGCAGATTGCGCCGCCCCGGCAGAGCCCTGAAAGCGGAATTTTGACAGCTGGCTTGTTAGCGAACCCGCTTCGTCAGCCAGCTTGTGGCTGGCTGCGGATGTCTCTTCGACCATCGCCGCATTCTTCTGCGTGGATTGATCGAGTGAATTGACCGCGGCATTGATTTCTTTGAGCGCCGTAGACTGTTCCTTCGCAGCCTCGACGATTGAGCTCACGTGGCGGTTGATTTCCTGCACTTCGCTGACGATCTCCGTCAGCGCCGTACCAGTTTCGCCGACCAGGGTCACGCCGGAACGCACTTGATCACCGGAATTGCTGATCAGTTGCTTGATTTCCTTTGCCGCATTGGCGGAGCGTTGAGCAAGTTCGCGAACTTCCTGAGCGACGACTGCAAAGCCTTTGCCCGCCTCGCCGGCCCGTGCAGCCTCGACGCCGGCGTTCAGTGCCAGCAGGTTGGTCTGGAATGCAATGTCATCAATGACGCTGATGATATTGTTGATCTCGTTCGAGGAACCTTCGATCTGGCTCATCGCGGCAACCGCACGCTTCACGACTTCGCCCGAGCGCTCGGCATTTGTGCGTGTTCGTGCAACAAGGTTGCCGGCCTCTTCCGCGCGACGGGTCGAGTCATTGACCGTCGTCGAAATTTCATCGAGCGCTGCGGCAGTCTGTTCAATTGATGCGGCCTGCTGTTCAGTGCGCTTTGCCAGATCATTCGAAGCTTCGCTAATCTCGCGGGCACCGGCATCGATCGACAAAGCGTTATCGCCGATCGTCTTCAACGCCGATTGAAGCTTCTCGACCGAGTTGTTGAAGTTAAGGCGCAGCGTATCGAGAGATGCAGCGAACGGCTTGTCGAGACGGATATCGAGATTGCCGGCGGCCATTTCCTCAAGCGCCTGACCGAGCTGTTGAACAGCATCGTTCGTCTGCGCCGATAGCGCCTCGCGTTCGGCCGCGGTTGCTTCGAGCCGCGCGTTCTCATCAGCAGTCCGCCGGGCGTCGGCTGCGGCGCGCGCCTCAGCCTGCGAAGTCACGGCCTCGCGCACGGCGCCAACAGCCTTCGCCAAATCGCCGACCTCGTCACTGCGGGCCTCGATATCGCTGGTGCTTACGTTGTTGCCCTCAGCCATCCGCTGCAGGGCGATCTGCAGCTTGGCCATCGGCAAAGTGATCGAGCGGGTCGCGAGGAACGCAGCGGCAATAGCCATAAGCACGGCGCCACCCAACGATCCCAGTGCCAGCGTCTGGAAGCCTGCAACGACGACGTCGACGCCACTGCCGACCGACTTGTTCAAGTTTTCCTGATAGTCGATGAACTTGTTGATGGCCTTGAGCCAGTTGATGAAGAGAGGCGTTGCCTGCTCGATTAGCATCTTCTTGGCTTGTACCGGGTCATTCGCCATCTGGCGCGCGATGATATCTGCGACAACCGGATTGGTTTTCGACTGAACGTCGGCTATCTCCGCAACGATCGCCTTCTCGGGCTCAGTCGCAGCGCCTGGCATCGAGATCATCGCATTCATCTTCTGCTCGTTTTCCGCATAAGTCGCGGCAAGCTTTGCAATGAGATCGATCGCGGTCTGACGGCCGGCAGGCTCATCGCGCAAAACGACATCACGAATGGCAATTGCCCGGTCATGAACGCTGCCCCGGAAATTGATGGCAAAGCGCTGCTTGACGCTGTTGACCTCGTTGATCTGCACGAGATCGTGGTCGACATCGTTCATCTTTGAAATGGAAAAGAGCGTCAAGCCAATCATGAGCAGCAGCAGGAAACCGAAAGCTGCATAAAGGCGGGGGCCGATGCCAAATCGGAAAGTCATTTGCAATCCTCCAAGCGCAAATAGCCGCGCAAGCAACGAATTGCGCGATGCCGCAACGATGAGCGTTATCCGGGGGCACCCGGCCGAGCGCTGTTGAACTCATTCGCTTTGTCTGAAGAAAGCACTCGTGAATAAACAGATAATGAAAGATGGTTAATAATTATAATATGAGCAAAATAATTATACTTTGGCCAAATAATGTGTCGAACAAGTATTGCAGGTTGCAATTCAAGGCTGCGTGGTTTTCTTGATCCGGCTTTGAATCACTCTGTTTGCAGCTGATACCAGCGTTTCCAGCAATGCCGCGACAGTATATGTATCTTCCGGGAGCGATCGCTTCCTAAGATACTGGTATGGTTGGTGAGTTCCTCGAGCCGGAAGGGGGCATTAGCACGGAGAGGCTTTAGCGTCGCAAAGAACTGCACAACCTCGCGGCGCTTCAACTGCCGTCGACAACGACCATGCCCGTCGCGTTAGTTGTGTACACTTGGAGCACCAACTTGGTAATCTCGATTCCAATCGTGACAATCTCTTCCACCGACTGGGCCTTCTCATGCGTCGTTCTAGGCCGCGAAAAGGCTGACTGCTCGATTTGACTGCATGATCGTGAACCGCCCTGCTCGAACGAGAAACAGCTCAGGCGCGCCTTCGACTGCGTACCGATACGTCCAAGGCGCAGTCTACTCATTATGACATTGCAGGGTGAAGCAAGGCGTCTCTACGCGGTCTCAAGCGTGAGACTTGCGGTATCGGCCGCCGCTACGATGTTCTCCAGCACGGAAATTTCCTCTTCCGTCAGATCTGTGAGTGGAGCCCGGACAGAGCCGGGATCGCGGCCTATCACCTTTAGCCCTGCCTTGATGATCGAGACTGCATAGCCTTTTCTTCGGTTGCGCAGAGCAACGAATGGGAAGAAGAAATCCTTGAGGATCCGGTCGACGGTCCTTTGGTCGCCGTTTCGCAGCGCCCGATAAAAACGTTGTGCCAGTTCCGGGACAAAATTGAAGACGGCTGACGAATAGGTCGTTACACCAGCGGCGAAATAGGCCTGAGCATAGACTTCGTGCGTCGGCATGCCGCCAACATAGACGAGGCGGTCGCCAATCTTGGTAGTGATCTCGATGACGCGGTCGACGTCCCCGACCCCATCCTTGAAACCGATCAGGTTGGGGCATTCGTCACAGAGTTGCGCAAGACTGTCTGCCGACAGGATGGCGTTATCACGATTATAGACGATCACCCCGATCCCGACTGCGTTACAGACTGCCTTTACATGCGCAACCAGGCCGGCCTGTTCCGAAAACATCAGATATGGTGGCAGGAGGAGCAGCCCATCGGCGCCGGCCCTTTCGGCTGATCGTGCAATCTCGACAGCAAGCGAGGTCCCATAGCCTGTTCCCGAAATGATTGGCGTCTTGCCGGCTGCGTTCTTCGCGGCACGTATGACCAGCGGCACTTCCGCAGGATTGAGTGAGAAGAACTCGCCGGTACCGCCGGCTGCAAAAAGTGCGCTTGCCTGAAAGCCAGCCAGCCAGTCGACGTGTGTGCGGTATGCCACCTCGTCAAACTTGTTGTCGCTGTCGAAATGCGTCACGGGAAAGGAAAGCAAGCCGTCGCCGACCGCTTTCTTGATGGCATCGGGATCCATGTCAATGTCCTCGAGTTATTGCTCTATCGAAGGATTTGGAGGCGCGATCACAGATGCCCGGCTTCCAGGGCCTCAAGCAGGGCGGCGATGTAGCCATAGCAAAAGCTGAAGGCTACACCGCTGGCATCGCGGCCGCTGATGCTTGGTACATGATCCGGCATGACCATGTATTTGTAGCCGACCTCCTTATACACTTTCAGCGATCGGACCATGTCCATGTCACCCTCGTCGGGGAAGGTTTCCATGAAGGAGAGCGCGCCGCCGCGAATGTTGCGGAAGTGCAGGTTGAAGATCTTGCCGCGTGTGCCGAACCAGCGAATGATGTCGTCGATCTCCTCGCGCGGATTTTCCAGCATCTCGCCGATCGACCCTTGGCAGAAGTTCAAGCCGTGATAGGGGCTTTCCCGCATCTGGACGAACTTCTTGAGCCCGTCGACCGTCCCAAGCACGCGCGTGACGCCGCGATAGCCAGGCGGCGTGTAGGGATCGTGGGGATGGCAGGCAAGGCGAATGCGGTTGCTTTCGGCAACGGGAACGACCCGTTCGAGAAAATAATCGATGCGCTCCCAGTTTTCGTCCTCCCGGAGCACTCCCGCAAGGCCAGGCGCCGCCTGGTGGTCCGCCTTCTCCCAACGAAATGCCTCGTTGAGCGATCCGCCGCGGCCTTTTTCGAGTTCGGTGCGCGGAATGCCGATCAAATTGAGATTGTATTTGGTCGCAGGTATGCCTGCCTTGGCGCAGTTCTCGATCATCTGGCAGACAGCGTCGATCTGCCGGTCGCGCTCGGGCCCGGCCAAGAGGATATCGGGATAGGATGCGTTCTCGATCGGTTTCGACGGCAGCGGAAGCTGGATCATGTCGAGCACAAGCCCGAAGCTTTCCACATGATCGCGATGACGCTCTAGATCGTCCAGCGTCCAGCTTGACGGGGCGCCTGGCGGATCGGCCGATATATGCTTTACCCCAAGCTGGGCAAAAACACGAAAATCATCATCGTCGCGCACTGCGACCTGCGTTCCCAAATACACCTTCATCCTCCCGAATGATCAAATCATGTCATATGACATAATATGAATTTCGGAGGCTGTCGAGCACTATTGCTGCTCTGCGAGCATTCGATAGCGTCGCTGGCTTGCCATCATGTGGGCGCGCATGGCCTGGCGGGCCCGATCCGGATCCTGATCTGCGATGGCCGAGAGAATCTCCCCATGCTCGGCCTGGACCTTTTCGAGATAGGCGCGGTCATTGGCTTCTGGCAAGGTCGGAAACTGTCCGCGCGGTATGGCACGAGGACCGAAGTGGCGCAGAACATCGACGTAAAACCGATTGTTCGTAGCGGCAGCGATGGCCATGTGAAACTCGTAGTCGGCCTCGACGGTCGGCTGCCCGGCTTCAATCAAATTCGCCATTTTCCTGTTGGCCGTGCGGATGGCGGCTTCCTGCTCGGCTGTCCTGCGATAGGCTGCGATGGCCGCGGCCTCGCCTTCGGCAGCCATTCGAAACTCCAGCAATTCAAGGGTCTCTGGGATGCTTTTTACTTCGATTGGCGTGAGCGAGAGGCCTGTCTTTGTTTTGGGATCGGCGACAAAGACACCCTTTCCTTGAACCGGTTGGACAAAGCCTGCCGCACGTAGGTCGGCAATTGCCTCCCTGACGACCGTCCGGCTGACGCCAAAGGTAGCCTCAAGCTGCGGCTCGGTTGGCAGTTGATCCCCCTCTCGCAGCTTCCCCGTCTCGATCTGCAGGCGCAGTTGATCGATGACCTGCTGTGCCAGCCGCTGCCTGCCGCGATTGATCGTTACCATCGTGCCCGTCCCAATTTATCCATCCGGTCTCGTCCGCACGACGCTTGCAAAGCGCTCTGATCTTCGATAAATCATAATACGACATACGGACGACATATTATGTCTCGTATAGTAACTCAGGGAGGAGTTGCAATGAAGTATTTTTCCAGAAGTCTTTTTGTAAGCGTCGCCTTAAGTGCGCTCACCATGGCGGCCCAGGAGCTCAAAGCGGCCACGCCCGCTGACCAGCTTGTTATCGGGACATCGCTGGCCCAGGTTCTGTCGCTCGACCCGCAGCAAGCGACGGAAGGCAAGGCCGTCGAGATCATGTCAAACCTCTACGATCGGCTGGTGGCAACGACGCCGGAGGGAAAGATCGTGCCGCAGCTTGCAGAAAGCTGGCAGGTCGATGACAGGGGGATCACTTTCAAGCTGCGTGAAGCAGCGTTTGCCTCAGGCAATCCGGTCACGTCGAAGGACGTTGTCTATTCTCTAGGGCGACTCCTAAAGCTCGACCAGGCTGCGGCAGCAAACCTGAAGCGAGTCGGCTACACGAAAGACAATGTCGACCAGTTGGTCAAAGCGATTGACGACAAGACCGTGCGCATCGATCTTTCCGACGCGGTGACGCCGGAACTTCTGCTTTACCGGCTCGCCATGGCGATTGCGAGCGTGGTCGACAGCGTCGAGGTGGAAAAGCACGTCGTCAACGACGACTATGGAAACGCCTGGCTTAGAACCCATTCTGCCGGCTCCGGTCCGTTCACACTCAATCGCTGGTCGCCGAACGAACTCGTCATTCTTGACGCCAACAAGGACTATGTCGCGGGTGTGCCGAAGATGCGCCGTGTCATCGTCCGGCATGTGCCCGAAAGCCAGGTCGAACGCCTGATGCTGGAGCGCGGCGACATCGATCTTGCCAGCGCCCTGACGGCGTCTGATCTGGCGATTTTCAACGGCAAGAAGGGCTTTGAGGTCCAGCGTGTGCCCACCGGCGGTTTTTATGTTCTGGCGATGAACGCGGGCAACAAGTATCTCGCCAATCCAAAGGTGCGCGAAGCGATCGCCTACAGCATCGACTATCAGGGTATCGAAAAGACGATCATGGGGCCGTACGGTCGCGTCAGGACGGTCCCTGTACCAGAGAATTACGAGTATGCGGTACCAAGTCCGGACTGGCACCTCGATGTGGCCAAAGCAAAGCAGCTGTTGGCCGACGCGGGTTTCAAGGATGGCTTTTCGCTGACGCTGAAGACCATAGCTCAGACACCTCGTGTCGATCTGGCAACGGCCATTCAGGCCTCACTCGGCCAGATCGGCATCAAGGTCGATGTCCAGCAGGGAAATGGCTCTGACATCATTTCGGCCCACCGGGCGAGAAACTTTGATCTCCTGATCCCACAGACTGGCGCTTACATGCCCAACGTCCTCGGTGCGATGGAGCAGTTTGCATCCAATCCGGACAATTCGCTCGAAGCCAACAATGCCGGCAACTTCGTGTGGCGCTCGGCCTGGGACATTCCGGAATTGACCGCAGTGACGGCAAAGGCGTCGATGGAGCCTGACCCCAAGAAACGCGGCGAGCTTTATGTTGAGATGCAGACGATGTTCATCGACCAAAAGCCCGCCGTGCTGCCGATGTTCGAGCGTTTCGAACCCATCGTCTTGAACAGCAAGGTTCAGGGCTATGTCGGCCATCCCAATCTGATAACGCGCCTTGAAGGCGTGACCAAAGCCGAGACCGAATAAACAAGGTCGCCGATCGTGAAAGAACTGTCCGTAACCGAACTGGGATGGCGGCTTTGGCATCTCGCTCTCAGCCTGTTCATCCTTCTATGCGTTACTTTCGTGATCGGCCGCGTCTTGCCAGCCGATCCTGTCGGGGCCATCGTCGGCGAGCTTGCAGATCCGGCTGCCTATGCCGTCATGCGCCAGAAGCTCGGCCTTGACCTGTCGATCTACCAGCAATTTCTGATCTATCTGAAGGGGCTCGCTCAGGGCGATTTCGGGACGGCGGTTCTGACCGGAAATCCGGTATCGGCGGATCTCGCCCAAGCATTCCCGGCGACATTCGAACTTGCCACCCTGGCGATTTTCATCTCGACATTCGTTGGTGTACCCCTTGGCCTGACTGCCGCGCTTTTTCGCGACAGTTTCATCGACAAGGTTGCTCGTGTGATTGCACTTGTCGGTCATTCGATCCCGGTCTTCTGGTTCGGAATTGTCGGCTTGGTCATCTTCTATGCCGGCCTGAACTGGGTTGGTGGCCCTGGACGCATGGATGTCTTTTACGAGGGCCTCGTCACGCCGCAGACGGGGCTCTTGCTGGTCGACAGCCTTTTGCAGGGCGAAACCGAGATTTTCTGGAACGCACTCGGCCACATCATTCTCCCAGCTGTTATCCTTGCCTATGCGGCCATGGCCTACATTACCCGGATGACACGCAGCTTCACGCTGGAACAGCTAAGCCAGGACTATGTGATTGCCGCGCGCGCAAAAGGCGTCGGCCCGGCAAGGACGGTCATCAGCCACATTCTTCCCAACATTGCTGTACAGCTCATCACCATTCTTGCGATCTCCTACGGTGGGCTTCTTGAAGGCGCGGTCGTGACCGAGATCGTCTTTTCATGGCCAGGCATCGGTCAATACATGACGAACGCGCTGATGATCGGCGACATGAATGCCGTCGTTGCAGGTACGATCATCATCGGTTTCATCTTCATGTTTCTGAATTTCCTCGCGGATATCGCCTATGCGATCTTCGATCCGCGCACGAGAGAGAAAGCGCGATGAGCGGGGCAATTGACACCAATCTTCCTATTCGCCCACCGAGCCTTCCAGCACGCATCACAGCGTCTTCGGCCCGTATTGTCTCGAAGCTTGCGCAGGAGCCGCTCGGTCTTGCAGGCTTCGTCATTCTTGGGCTGCTCTGCATCGTCGCGATTATTGCCCCTTGGCTTGCGCCCTACGATCCGAATATCCAGATTCTTTCCGACGCCTTGCAGCCGCCGAGTGCTGCGCATTGGGCCGGCACCGACGAGTTCGGTCGCGACATTCTGAGCCGGCTGATTTACGGAACGCGGATCACGGTTCAGACGGTACTCTCGATTTCTCTGATTGTAGGTCCCATCGGTCTCCTGATCGGCGTGGTTGCTGGCTTCTTCGGTGGCCGCACCGATGCGTTGCTGATGAGAGCGACAGACATCGTTCTTTCCTTTCCTTCGCTGATCCTGGCGCTTGCATTTGCCGCTGCCCTTGGCGCCGGACTGACCACAGCGATCATCGCTATTTCGCTGACTGCCTGGCCGCCGATAGCCCGGCTGGCACGTGCCGAGGCTCTGGTTGTCAGGAACGCCGATTACGTCGCTGCGGCGCGGCTTTATGGAGCCTCGCCGCTGCGCATCCTGCTCGTCTACATCGCGCCCATGTGCATCCCCTCGGTGATCGTTCGCCTGACGTTGAACATGGCCGGGATCATCTTGACGGCCGCCTCCCTCGGCTTTCTCGGACTGGGCGCGCAACCTCCGGCGCCGGAGTGGGGCGCAATGATATCGAACGGACGCAAGTTCATGCTGGACTACTGGTGGGTTGCCGTCATGCCGGGCTTGGCTATCCTGATTTCCAGCCTTGCCTTCAATATCGCGGGCGATGCGCTTCGCGACATTCTGGATCCTCGCCATGCAAGATCATGAGATGAGACCCCTGCTTTCCATCAGGAAATTGAACGTCAGTTTCGGCAGGAGCGCGGTTCCCGCCGTGTCCGACGTAAGCTTCGACGTCGGGCGTGAGCGCGTCGGGATCGTCGGCGAGTCCGGCTCGGGCAAATCGACGACGGGACGCGCGATCATGCGCCTTCTACCGCCGAGTGCGAACGTCACGGCGTCGCGTCTCGAGCTTGACGGGCGGCCCCTTCTGTCGCTGCCGGAGCGCCAGATGGGCAAGATACGGGGCAAGGACATCGCGTTGATCATGCAGGATCCTCGCTACTCGCTCAATCCGGTGCTGACGGTCGGCAAGCAGATTGCCGAGGCGGCTCGCCTGCATCTTGATCTGCGCGGCCCTGCTGCGCTTGCCGTCGCAACAGCAGCGCTCGAGCGCGTGCGGATCAACGACCCGGAACGCGTGATGACGCTTTATCCGCACCAGATTTCCGGCGGCATGGGGCAACGCGTGATGATTGCCATGATGCTCCTTGCGAAGCCGAAACTGGTCATTGCCGACGAGCCGACATCGGCCCTCGATGTCAGCGTCAGGAAGGATGTGCTGACGCTGCTCGATGAGCTCGTCCGGGAGAATAATTCCGGACTGCTGTTGATCAGCCACGACATTCGCATGGTCGCAGCTTTTTGCGAGCGGATTATCGTCATGTATTCCGGGCGCGTGATCGAAACGCTGACCCGGCTCGAAGACGCACGCCATCCCTATACACGAGGACTTATGGCAGCGATGCCGGATCCGAAAAACCCGGTGCGGCGCCTTGCTGTTCTCGACCGGACAAAGCTCGATCTGGAGAATGCATGATGATTGAAGTCAGCGATCTCGATGTCGTATTTGCTTCGGGCAAGCTGGAAAATCATGTGGTCAAGGACGTGAACTTCAAGGTGGCGCGTGGTGAGACCCTGGGCATCGTCGGCGAGTCTGGCTGCGGCAAGTCCACCTTGCTGCGTTGCCTTGCTGGTATGGAACAGGGCTGGTCAGGAGAGATTGCCCTGGCCGGCAGGGTCGTCGGCAAGACGCGCAGCCGCGAGGACCTCAAATGTGCGCAGATGGTTTTCCAGGATCCCTACGGTTCGCTTCACCCCCGTCATCGGATCGGAACAGCGCTCGCCGAGCCCTTGAGGGCCATGAACCATGTCGATATCTGGCAGAAGGTGGACAAGGCCCTGCGCCAGGTCGGTCTGCCGGCAGGCTTTGCCAACCGCTTCCCCCATGAGCTCTCCGGTGGACAGCGCCAGCGCGTTGCGATCGCCAGGGCCCTGATACTTTCGCCACCCATTCTCCTGCTCGATGAACCAACCTCGGCGCTGGATGTTTCCATACAAGCGGAAATTCTGAACCTCCTGGCAGATCAGCGTGACGAGCGAGGCCTGACCTATGTGCTTGTCAGTCACGATCTCGCCGTCATCGCGCACATGTGCGATCGCGTTTTAATCATGAAGGACGGCCGCTTCGTCGACGAGCTCACCAAGGCGGATCTGCAGGCAGGGGTAACCCACCACGCCTATGCCCGCGAATTGTTCGGCGCAAGTTTCATCTGACCTAAGATCGCGTGAGCAATCGAACCGCACGGATTGGCGCGCTCTTCGACGGCGCCCATCGAATGTGATGTCCTTCGTGGCATGAAACATGCGCGACGCGATCGCCAACGTGCCGGAAAGCATGATCCTTGCAGTTCCTCGTTCCGCGACTTGAACTTGGAGAAAATCCGACGATGCGGGCAAGCGGGGTTTAAGCCCTCACCGCTTCAGATCCCCCGATGCATCCTCCACTGAAAGCCGCTGACATTGTGTGATTGGAGACAATCGGTCTCAATAGCGGCCAGCTGTTTTACCCTCATCGGCCTGGCAAGTATCGGACAGGTTCCAAAAAAATATCGTCATAATCTCAGACCGTTGACAGGTTGCGCGATGCCTATCGGAACAAAGGGCTTCCTCATTGGTATGTTACTCTATAAAAATAGTCGTGTAATGATGGCGCTGACAGCCTTGGACAAAGGGCCTGAGAGGAGACAGACATGACAAATGCTTTGCCCCCGCTTCATGCAGGACATGCTCCAATTACGCTTCAAGAGCTTTTCCGCGAGGCAGTGTATGCCTTCGAGGAGTGGGACGACGAATTGGTCGAGCCGATCGTCACCTTCGAAGGACGGGTGATCCCAATCAGTCATGTGTTTGAGGCTATGCGGCACTGCAACGACATCGTTCCAATGCACATGGCCGGCGCGATCGCCGAGTGCCTGACAAAGCCATGGGAGGGCGATGGACCACTGGACCAGATGAGCTTTTCGACTGCCGCACGGGTCATGGCCGTATTGGTTCGCAAGCGCCTGCTTTTCGGCGAAATGCACGGATTCGCATCGTTTGCGATAATCGGAAACCAGCGAAATTCGCGCCGCTGATGGAGGCAGGCAAGCGTCGGACAGCCTTTCCTGCCCGGCGCGACCTATCTCATCAAATGCAGGCAATGGCCGCGCGAGCGTTGCAAAGAGAATGGCCCCGAAAGGACACCGCCGCACGATGATCGCGCTGACGACGACAAAGATTTCCGCACCAGTCCGATTGCGTTTTGCAGCGCCCACCGCGAAGAAAGCCCGTCGTCATCGATCAGGCATCGAGCGCGACAGCCTTCGTCAACGTGCGTTCGGCGGCTGATGAGAAGCGGAGTATTCCCATGGAGGGACGGGTGCTCTTGGGCGCATCGGAGGCAGACTGCCGGGAGCCCGCTGATCAGACGATCAATCGACGTCGGATCGCCTCGGCTATGGCCTGGGTCCGATTGGATGCGCCGAGTTTCTTGGCCGCCGACTTGATGTAACTGTTCACAGTCTCGACTTGGTATCCGGTCGCCTTTGCAACACCCGCGCTGGTTAGTCCGAGGCTCGCCTTCGACAAGCACGCCATTTCGCCTTTCGACAACCGCAAATGGTTTGCAGCGAAGCGGTCGACAAGCGGTTTTGTGACGGCGGTGTGGATCGCCTCGGCAATCAGGGCAAGGAACGTGATCTCGTCCTCGTTGAACGGAGTGGACCGCGTGAAGCCGACTGCTCCATAGACGGTACTGTCTCGAAGGATTGGAACGATGGTCCTGTTGTGGACTTTGAACGTTTGTTGAAGATACAGGAGCCTCTGGGGAACTTCATGTTTCTGATACACGTCGCTCTCGACCACCACCGCCGTTGATGACTTGCTGGCTTGGACGAGCGGGTCCACGAGCAGGAGTTGATCGGCCATATACACTTCGATGAACGCGGGTGGCAGATCGGTGTCGATGGAGAAGCCCCCTCCGAAACGGTAGTGGTCGACATCGAGTCCTGAAATGAAAATGTAATCGAAGGGCACGGCCAACCGGAGCCTATCGATGAGTTCGTTTTTTCCGAAGTAGCGGTGCTTCGGAACCGAGCGAAGGTCTATGTAGTCGTCCAACGCGTCTGGAGATAGGATCGAAAGGGCGTTGACGGGCATTGGGGCAGCTTCGGTTATCGCAGAATCTACCCCAGTTATGGCGCGCGGCGGTTAGCCGAAGCTTAACGACTTGATGAAGGTCATGTGCCGGGTAATAGATGGCTATTCGCCTGGCATCTGGTCGAACGCCGTCGCCCACCGCGCGGAGGCGTCACGCTTCCTTCCGACCGCTTTCGCCACGGTCCTATGCGGCGTCCTTATCATGCTTTGGACCGTTCGGTGTCTTGAACTGCAGTTCAGCCAGACGCTTGTAGAGTCCCCCGCCGCGCAAAAGTGCGGAATGCGTGCCCTGCTCCACGATCCGGCCTCCATCCATCACCAGAATTCGGTCCGCTTTGAGAACCGTTGCGAGCCTATGCGCGATGACGATCGTGGAACGATTGTCCATGAGTTGCTCCAGCCCCTGCTGAACCAACAGCTCGTTTTCCGCGTCGAGCGACGCCGTGGCTTCGTCGAGAAGCAGGATCGGAGCGTCTTTCAGAATGGCCCGAGCAATCGCGATCCTCTGCCTTTGTCCGCCGGAAAGAGTAAGGCCCCGCTCGCCGACCACCGTATCGTATCCGTTCGCCAATCCGCTGATGAAACCGTGAGCCTGAGCCCTGGTGGCGGCGGCAATGACTTCCTCTCGTGTGGCGTCTGGACGCCCGAATGCGATGTTCTCGAAGATCGAACTCGCGAAGATGGTCACATCCTGTGGAACGATGGATATTTCCCTTCGAAGATCCTGAGGAGAGATGGACCGCAGATCCCTTCCATCGATCGAAAGGTTGCCCGCATCGGCGTGGTAGAATCCGAGCAACAGCGAAAAGACCGTGCTCTTGCCGGAGCCTGAAGGTCCCACCAACGCGATGGTTTCTCCGGGAGCGACATTCATCGTCAGTCCCGCGAGAACCTCTTTTTCCGAGGTGGTTGGATAAGAGAAATGCAGGTCGGAGATTTCGATGCCGCCTGTTACCGGACTCCTCAATGGGACGCATGAGCCCGGCTCGGGCACTTGTGTCTCTTCATTCAATAGGTCGAACAATCTTCCCGCAGCGCCCGCGGCCTGCGCCAGTTCTCCCCACACCTCCGAGAGCGAGCCCAATGATCCCGCTGCGATAACCGAGTAGATCAGAAATTGGCTCAGGTTTCCCGCAGACAGCGTGCCAACGAGGACGCTTTGGGCGCCTAACCAGAGCACGCCGACAACGCTGCTGAAGATCAGCGCGATTGCAACGCCCGTCAGGCACGCGCGGGCACGTGCCGCAGTGACGGCCCTGTCAAAGGACAGCTCGACGTCGCAAGCGTATCTTTGCCGAGCGGCGTCCTCCGTAGTGAAAGCCTGGACGGTTCGATTTGCCGCGATGATGTCGCTGGCATAAGCGGACGCACTGGCAAGCGCATCCTGTGCGGCGCGCGATTTCTTGCGCACAGACCGTCCGAAGTAGATCAGCGGCCCAATGATGAGCGGAATTACGCCGACGGCGATCGTCGATAGGCGCGGGCTGGTGACGAACATCATGGCGAGCGCGCCCGCACAGAGGATCGAGTTTCTCAGAGCCACGGACGCCGACAGGCTGACCGCCGCTTTGATCTGGGTGGCGTCTGCCGTAAGGCGCGACGCTATCTCGCCCGAGTGGTTGCAGTCAAAGAACCGAGCTGGAAGGCGAACGATATGATTGAAGACCCTGGCGCGAAGGTCTGTCACGATCCGCTCACCGAGAGTGGTGACAAAGTAGTAGCGTAGCGCGCTGGCTAGGGCCAACGCGACAGCCAGAGCCATTACCATGAGAAAGTATCTGTCGATGAACGTCCCGTCGGCCTGCCCGAAACCATTGTCGATCATGCGACGAACGGCCATCGGCAGAGAGAGCGAAATCAACGCGGCGCACGTGAGCGCCAGAACCGCGCATATTGTCAGCCCGCGATGATGTCGCAGGAAAGGAGCGAGGCGTACGAGGCTGGCCGCGGCTCGTTTTTGTGAGGACGCTAGATGCCGGCTTCCGTCGTCGCGTTCGAGCGACTGGTCTTTGAGACTGGCAGTCTGTCGGTCGTGCTGGGCTATCATCAACGCCTTGATCTCCGAATAAATGTGACGGTGCCCTTGTCCACCTGACGGACTGCAGCGTCTTTGATCATGATCAATTATCGGAGAGCGTTTTCGAAACCGGACGCCCTTAGGCCTACTAGATCGATCCCGCGACGGTGTCTCGTCGGCGGCCGTGCCCTTAACTTTTCATAAGTAAATCAACCCTATTTATGGGGTGCGTTTCGTATCCTCTGGGGGCGTACGCAAGAACCTCGCATCAAGGACCGGGCATTGGCAGAATCGTCGGCGTCTTCTTCAGCGCGCGTGGCTTCCTTGGTTGAGGCGCTGCTCGGGGCTGGATGCGATATGTGGTCTGTCGGAACGGGCTATTTTGTGGGAGAGCCGCGGGAGGAACCCGCGGCAACGCGTGCGCAGGAAATTCTGCGTGAGTTTGGTCCGAGGGACCACTTGAGGACCGAAATCTCAAACCACCTGCGGGCGATCGGTCGCGACATCGCCCGCGATTTTGTCTTGGACTAGGCCGTAACTCATTAACTTGCTTGGCGTTTTTCGCACGGCTCGATTCAAGGCTTCCGTATAGGGAACTACGATGACGCGCCGCCGCTACGAACTCACGAACCAT
>NZ_JAIQXS010000035.1:0-36675 GCF_020166565.1 Rhizobium sp. 3T7 | reverse complement strand
TTCTGCGGAGCGATCGGTACAGGAGGCTAACGCGGTCGTATTTGATCTTTGTCAAGCAACTGGCGTTTCGCTTGTTAAAAACGATCGGAAGTTCGGGTGTCGGGTCGGCGGACAGGCTTACCCTCGGCGAAGAGTAAAGTGCCAGCAGTTGATCGCTTTCGTCTCTTCATTGATCGGGATCAATTAACGGGCGCGAGTCTAGCACTAAGGTCTGCACGCATGAGCCCATACACCCGATTGAAGAGCGCCGTTGCTGGTTTGGCCCAGCCCACCAGGTTTCTAGAGCTCGCCGAGCGCGTGCTTCCCTTCCTGCTGGCTCTTACCGCGCTCTGTCTTGTGGGAGGCCTGTATCTGAGCTTTAGCTCCGACGTCGACTACCAGCAGGGCTCGACGGTACGGATCATGTACGTCCATGTCCCAACGGCCTGGATCGCCATGCTCTGCTACACGGTGATGACCGCCAATGCGATCGGGTCCATAGTATGGCGACATCCGCTGGCGGATGTTGCTGCCAGGGCCGCAGCGCCGCTGGGCGCCACATTCACGTTTGTATCGCTGGTGACGGGAGCGATCTGGGGCAATCGATGTGGGGCACATGGTGGGTCTGGGACGCACGCCTGACTTCTATGTTTGTCCTGTTCATCATGTATCTCGGTATCGTCGCCATCAACCGGGCGATCGATGAGCCGACACGAGCCGCGCGCGTCACCGCGGTTCTCATCATCGTCGGGTTCGTGAACATCCCGATCATCAAGTTTTCCGTCGATTGGTGGAACACGCTCCACCAGCCTGCAAGCGTCCTTCGGTTCGATGGACCGGCGCTCGATATCGAATTCCTGCGACCATTGATGGTCATGGGCCTCGCGTTCGTCGCCCTCTTCTTTACGCTCTACCTGGCGTCGATCAGAAACGAGATCTGGAGAAGAAAGATCATCGCGCAGCACAGGCTCGCAGCAAGATTCGTAGTTCACAAGGAGAATTGAAATGGATCACCAGCACTATGTGGTAGCGGCATACGCCTTGACGTTTACCGTGATGTTGGCAACGGCCGTGAAGGTCTGGCTTGCCGGCCGAAGCTACCGTCGACAAGTCAGAGGACTTGCAACTGTTCGCCGCCATCAGCCGCGCGACGCGCGCCAGCATGCGTAACTATGTTCTGGCCGGTCTCCCGCTGATGGTGTTTTTGGGAATCGCTGGCGCTGTCGCGAATACTCTCTATCGCGAATCCGTTGAGGGATATTCGCCGACGACAATTCCCTCGGCACTTATCGGACAGAAGCATCCGGCAGTGAACCTTCCGCCGCTCGCGGGCCTGCCAACGCCGGCGCTCGACGAAAGCGTCTTCGAAAATAAGGTCGTCGTCCTGAACATCTTCGCATCGTGGTGCGTCCCCTGTCGGCAGGAACATCCGGCACTCATGCAGCTCGCCAAGGACCCGCGTGTCCAGCTGGTGGCCGTCAACTACAAGGACGCACCGGAGAAGGCGTTGGCCTTCCTTCAGGAAAATGGAAATCCTTTCGCTGCCATTGGCGTTGATGACGCAGGACGAAGCGCGATGGACTGGGGTGTGTACGGGGTACCAGAGACTTTTGTGATCGATCGCTCGGGGCGGATAACTCATAAGCATGTCGGACCGCTGGAAAACGACAGCCTCTCACGCGAGATCAACCCTGCCATCGACGACGCCCTCTCCGCTGACTAGCGACCAGACGACTAATCTTTGGCGTCGCGCAAAGAAGCGGTGTACCGGAGGCTGGTTGTCCCCCATTCAGTCCATGTCATTCGCTGGTGGAGGGCGTGACGCGGAGCCGGTCGCGGTATCCACCGATTCCGAGGCTCTCGACCAGAACCTTTATGGCCTTGCGCTTAAGATCCGATTCAACCTGGCCATCCACGGTCACCTGTCCGTTGGCGACCGACACCTGAATCTTTTGAGGCGTCAGGCCAAGGTCGGCGCGCAGCCGGGTTCGAATGGCGAGACGAATGGATTCGTCCTCTCTTGGCAGCGTGATGGACGGCGCTTCGACGATTACGCGCAGGATGTCCCGGCGGCTTACTATTCCTACCAGTCTGCCGTCCTCGACGATTGGCAGCCGCTTGATCCGATGCGCCTGCAGGCTTTCGGCGATATCCGACACTTCGCTATCCGGCCGCGCAACGATGACGTCCTGAGCCATGACGTCTGCGACGCACCATCCATGGCTGCAGATATAGCGTTCCAAGTCGATTTCCGAGATGGGTTCGGCCGACCGAACGGAGCGCGGAGCAAGTCGTATTTCTCTGCGCAGAAGCAGGTCGCCTTCGGTCAACATGCCGCAAACTCGGCTCTCGTCATCGACGACGGGAAGCCCGCTGATATTGTTTTGGATCATGACCGCGACGGCGTGGCGCACACCTACTGCTGGGCTGATTGAGACCACGTTCGTGGTCATTATGTCCTTCGCCTGCATGGTCCTGCCCTCACTGTCGTGGTTATGCATCGATCAAGGTAATGGCTAGGCATCGGCCTTGCTTTGATTTCCGTCAAACTTCGATGCGAGCAAGTGCTGAAGCTCGGCGCTCTCCTGATCGCTGAGCGCGGCTACGGTCCGACGCCTCGTCCCGCTTGCAACGGCTACAAGGACTGCGGAAGCGACCCCGGCAAGCAACAAGGGCGCTGCCCATAGGAGGATCGTTCGCGCGTTGACGCGCGGCTTTAGCAGGACGAATTCACCGTATCGCGACACCAAGTAGTCGTTCGCGAACGAGAAGCCGCAGGTCTTTGGCGAGCTCCGCGTTGGATTCATCGATCGACTGGTTCTGGCAGACCATGCAGCGCAGCTCGGAAGAGATCGCCCCAGCCCGCGCCTCCTGGCCGGGATCCGCGAGCATCTCGTCCGGGTTCACGGCGAAGGCGGGCAGGCTTGAGAGAAGGAGCAGCAGCGCGAGGACGACACGTCGCATCATTCCGCAAGCTCCGCAATTGCCGTGAGGCTCCTCGAGGGCTTTGCTTTGCGACTTGGCGCTCCGATGCGGAGCCGGCGGTCACTAAGAGAAACGAAGCCTCCGACGGCCATGACCAGGGCGCCACCCCAGATGAGCGTGATGAGCGGTTTCCACCAGACCCGTACGACAATGCCACCGTCGTTGGTCGGATCGCCGAGAGAGAGGTAGAGCTGGCTGAACCCGAACGTCAGGATGCCCGCTTCGGTCGTGGGCATCTGTCGCGCATCGGAGACGCGTTTTGCCGACCATGTCTCGCCAACTCTGACGCCACCACGGCTTATGATGAAGTGCCCGCGATCTTCTTTGTAGTTCGGCCCCCTTTCGGGGCTCATCCCATCGAACCTAATCGAGTATCCCCCGGCATCGATAGTTTCGCCGGGTTTCATCTGTGCCACGCGCTCGGTTTCGAACGTCGTGACGGCAACGATGCCGAGAACGGTCAGCCCGAGCCCGGCGTGGGCGAGAGCAGTGCCGAATGCTGAACGAGGCAGCCCGCAGAGCCGGCGCCATGCCACCCGGCTGGGGACCTTGCCTACGCCCGCGCGGTGCCAAAGCTCGGCGAGCGCCCCCAGCACCAGATAGAGGCCCGCCGCGAGTCCGAAGATCGAGAGTACCGGCCCGCCGTGGTGCGCATAGAAGACGGCCAGGGCGGCGACGAACGAAATGGCGGTGACAAGGTACAAGCGTTGCATTGCCCCCAGGAGATCCCCGCGCTTCCACGCAAGAAGGGGTCCAAACGGGACGATAATTAACAGCGGGATCATCAGCGATCCGAACGTCAGGTTGAAGAACGGTGCGCCGACGGAAATCTTGTCGCCTGTGATCGTCTCCAGCAGCAGAGGATACAGGGTTCCCGTCAGCACCGTTCCGCAGGCGATGGTGAGGATAAGATTGTTCAGTACCAGCGAACCCTCACGTGATATCGGTGCAAACAATCCCCCGGCGCTAAGCGTGGGTGCACGGTAGGCGAACAGCGACAGCGAGCCACCGATAAAAACCAGCAGGATACAAAGGATGAAGATGCCACGGGAAGGATCGCTTGCAAACGCGTGGACCGAGGTCAGCACTCCGGACCGCACAAGGAAGGTTCCCATTAGCGACAGGGAGAAGGTGAGGATCGCAAGAAGCACCGTCCATATCTTCAGCGCCTCGCGTTTCTCCATCACCAGTGCGGAATGAAGGAGCGCGGTGCCGGCAAGCCACGGCATGAAGGACGAATTCTCGACCGGATCCCAGAACCACCAGCCGCCCCACCCGAGCTCGTAGTACGCCCAGTAAGAACCCATGGCGATGCCGAGCGTCAGGAAGGTCCAGGCGGCAAGCGTCCACGGCCGGACCCAGCGCGCCCAGGCGGCGTCGATGCGCCCCTCGACAAGCGCGGCGATGGCGAAGGAGAAGCAGATGGAGAAACCGACGTAGCCCAGGTAGAGAAGCGGTGGATGTATCGCGAGGCCGACGTCCTGCAGGACCGGATTGAGATCCTTGCCCTCGCCTGGCGCAGGATCAAGACGCGCGAATGGATTCGACGTAAGCAGAATGAAAAGAATGAATGCGACCGAGATCCATGCCTGTACGGAAAGTACATTCGCCTTCAACGTCTGCGGAAGATTGCGGCCAAAGACGGCAACGAACGCGCTGAACAACGACAGGATCAGTAGCCAGAGCATCATCGATCCCTCGTGATTGCCCCAGACACCCGAGTATTTGAAGATCAACGGCACGAGGGAGTGCGAGTTCTCCCACACGTTCTCGACCGAGAAGTCCGAAACAACGTGGGCATAGGTCAGGACGCCAAAAGAGAAAGCCACCAACAAGAAGAATATCACGGACCCGAGCGGAGCCACCTCCATCGTCTGATAGTCAAGGCGGCGCGCACCGATCGCAGGGACGACGGAGACAACGATGGCCGTTGCCAGTGCAAGCACGAGTGCGTAGTGACCGATCTCGATGATCATTGCGCGGCTCCCGCATGCTGCCAAAGTCCCTGCTCTTTCAGCCCGTCGGCCACATCCTTCGGCATGTACTTCTCGTCGTGCTTGGCAAGGACCGTATCCGCGTTGAAGACATCGCTTCCGGTTTCAAAGCGGCCCTCCGTCACGACGCCCTGACCTTCCCGAAAGAGATCGGGCAGGGATCCCGCATATCGAACCTTGATGACGCCGCCGGCCGGGTCGGTGACGGCAAACTCCACCGTCGAACCGGCGCCACGCACGATGCTGCCTTCGCCAACGAGGCCGCCAAGGCGGATGCGCGTTGCGGGCTGAAGATCATTTTTCGCGAGGTCGGACGGCATGTAGAAGTAGGCGACTGATTGGCTGAAGGCGAACATGACGAGCAACACCGCGGCAACTATGAAACTCATGCCGCCACCAACGACCGCAAGGCGTTTTTGCTTGCGTGTCATCTCGTCGTTCCTTCCATAGAAATGCCAAGCTCTCGCCCAAGCGATACGAGCCGGCCGCCCTTGTCGCTGTCGGCAGGAAACGTCGTCAGTCCTCGTCTGAGCGCCGCCAGCGCCTGTCCGTCGTCTTTGAGCACCGCGTAGGATCTGATCAGCTTCAACCAACCGTCGAGATTGTTTGGGTCGGCGGTCAGCTTCGCGTCCAAACTGTCGACCATTCTGCGGATCATCTCGGGTTCTTGGTCAGGCCGCATCAACCCGGCCGCTGCCGTGTCGATCTTCCCGGGTCCATCGATATGCGGGCCGCCGTTTGCGGTGATGTGTTCCCTTAAAAGCGGCATCCAAGGAGCTGTCACTGGCGATGTCGCAGCAAGCGCTTCGAACGCCTGTCGTGCGCCGACTTTGTCTCCCGCCTGCTCCAGCGACAGCGCAAGGTAGAACCGCGCCCGCGGATTTTGGGGCTCAAGTTCGAGTATCTGGTCCAGTACGGCTTGCGCTTGCCCGGTCACCGTGCCTCCCGATTGCGCCATTAATGTCTCTGCGAGACCGTCCAGACGTGGAACGCCTGGACCCAGAATCCGAACGGCGTTGCGGTAGGCGTTCTCTGCATCGCCCGCTCGGCCCATCTTCAGTAGAACCGGGGCGATGACATCCCAGCCGCGACCGTCGGCGGGGTCCTGAGCGAGGTGTTGCTCAGTCTTTTGAATGAGGATCGCAATATCCTGGCCGGGATTCCTCAAGCGAGCCTGCAGCGGCTGCGAGGGTAGCTCTGGCGAACCAATGGCGACGTACATGCCGATGCTCAAAAGCGGAAGCAACGATACGACACAGAACCTGAGCCATAGATGACTTCGCGGATGCATTGACTGCTCTGGCGCCTTGTCCTTGGCTCTGAAAAGACGGCGAGCGGTTTCGGCGCGGGCGAGTTCATATTCGCCTGGCGCAATCTGCCCGGCTTCCATTTCGTGCTCGAGTTCGAGAAGCTGGTTGCGATAAACAGTGGATGCCATTTGCGATTGGCTTGGACGCCGGGAGCGACCGCCGGACGCCAGCGGATGAAGAAGTACTGCTGTTGTGGCGGTCGTAATGACCGCGAAGAGAATCCAAATAGCCATTGTCTTTAGACGCCTGTGTGCGCCCGAAGACTAGCGGAGTTCATCACCCGAACATTGATGCGGATCAATTAGGGACGACTTAGTTGACCCGTGAACACATATCCAACCCCACGGACCGACTGGATGAGTGCAGGCGCCTTCGGGTCGACCTCGATCTTCTTCCGCAGTCGTACGATCTGGGCGTCGATCGCCCTGTCGAAGGCTTCCAGGTTTCGGTTTCTTGTCTGGTCCATGAGCGTCTCTCGCGACAATACGCGGCCGGCATTGCGGACGAACACCAGAAGCATGTCGAACTCCCCGGTGGTGAGAGGCACGTCGCCGCCGCTCGGGGCGGTGAGCCGTCTGCGAGCGAGGTCCAGTCGCCACCCGTCGAAGACGAGGCTTTCCTCTTCATGGGCGAAAGCGCGCGAGGGCAGCGTCGTCGATGCGCGTCTACGCAAGACGGTCCGTAAGCGTGCAAGAAGTTCGCGCAGATGAAACGGCTTGGCTATGTAGTCGTCGGCGCCCACCTCCAGTCCGACAACCTTGTCCGTGACGTCGTCTTGGCCCGTCAGCATAAGCACTGGCACGTCGGACGTATTGCGAAGCTCCCTCAAGAGCTCCAGGCCGTTCTCTCCATTCGGAAGCACGAGATCGAGGAACACGGCGGCGTATGGTGCCTTCGCCAGTTCCGCGCGCATGGCAGAGCCGTTGCTCACGGCATGCACCCGGTAGCCGTTGTCCTCGAAGTAACGGATCAGCATCTGCCTGATCCGGGCGTCATCATCGACTACTAGAATGCGATCTGATTCCATTTCGCTCAATCGTCCCGCTGCGAACTTGCAACGGAGAAATAACGCAGGATTTTAGCCAACGCCACAGGCAGGATTGTAAATCCGATGTCGCGGATAAAACTCAGTGGCGGCTGGCATTCGGTCTCTAGCAGGCCTGTTTCAATAGGCTCACGCTCTCGATGGAGATGTTCTTGCCTTTGACGGCGACGCCTGACGGTGCCAGGGCGGCAAACGCACGCGAGAGGGCTTCGGGGGCCAGACCCAGCTTTCCCGCAAGTATTCGTTTTTGATAGGGTAGACGCAATGTGACACGAGAAACGGAAGGTGGGCATCGGGCGACGAGGTAGTTGGCTACCCTCTGGGCTGCCGTATGAAGCCGATCTCCCGCAATGCAGTCGAGTGCGCCCAGAAAATGTCTCGCCATTATGTGCATAATGTTTCGTTGAATACCGCAATGCTGCTGCGCGAGTGACCGCAACTGCTTGAGATCGAACATCACAATTTCCGTAAACTCCGCCGCCCAGGCACCATGTGCGTAGGTGGTCCCGCCGGCAACGAGGTATTCCCCGAAGATGTCACCGGGTTCGCAAATGCAGACATCAGCTTCGCGGCCAGCCGATTCCTTCTTTGTAAGGCGCACGAGCCCGCTGACGACACAGAAAATGAAACCAGCTTTCTGCCCCTCTTCGATGATTCGTTCGTGAGCAGAGAATGTTTGTGCTTTGGCCAGGACCGATAGCGTCTCCACAGTTTCTCGATCCAACCCTGCGAGCAGCTCGGATCGCAGAAGCACGGGATTTCTTGCAAGCATCGTCCTTCCTTTCGTGCCTGGGCAACCGTCACGGTGTCGGTTCGTTTTCATCGTCTGAGAGCACACGCCAGGCGGCGCCCTGAAGGTCCTCGTACTGGCCGCTTTTAAGCGACCAAAGGAAGGCAAGGAGCCCCATACCGCCCATAAACAGCGCGATCGGGATCAGGTAGATCAACATGTTCATGCTGCGTTGACCTCTCTGGTCGCGGTCATCGTTTGTTCTCGACGCTGGCGCATGCCGCGTGTGTTCAGCCGTAGAGCGTTCGTGACGACGATGATCGAGGAGGTGGACATTGCCACTGCAGCGATCAGCGGAGTTGCATATCCTGCGATCGCGATCGGAACCGCCAACACGTTGTAGCCAATCGCGAGCGCGAAGTTCTGACGGATGAGCCTCGCAGCTTGTTTCGCGACCGCGATAGCCTGGGGCACGACCTCCAGCCGCTCGTTGAAGAATACCAGATCGGCGGCCTGGCGACCGATGTCGGACGCCGTGGCGGGAGCCATCGAAACGTGGGCCGCAGCAAGCGCCGGGGCGTCGTTGATGCCGTCGCCAACCATCAAAACTCGATGGCCATCGGCGCTGAATCGTTGGCATTCCTCAACCTTCTGCTGTGGCGCAAGAGCGCCCAGGGCCTTGTCAAGACCCAGCACGAGAGCCGTATTGTCGACCACGCTCTGGCGGTCGCCCGAGATGATCACCGTTTCATATCCGCGCACCTTGAGCTCATCCACGGCTTCTCTGGCGCCCGGTCGAAGCATGTCCTCGAAGAAGAAGCGGGCCCGAACTTCGCCATTTCTCGACAGCACGACCTCGGAGAAGGGGCTATCATCGCTTGAGGATGCCGAGATGGCGTCTGCAAACGCCGCGTTGCCCAGTCTATAGGTCTCGTCTCCGCGAGAAGCCTGAAGCCCGCCTCCAGGAATCTCGCTCACGCGATCGAACGATATGGGAGCCGGCCCCCCGCTGCGCGCTAAGGCTTGCGACAGTGGATGGCGCGAATGCACTGCCAAGCCCTTGGCTTTCGCTATCAACGTTTCGTCCGAGGCTGTGGTCGTTACCAGCCGTGGCACGCCAATGGTCAGCGTGCCCGTCTTGTCGAAGGCAACCGTGTCGACCTCTGCCAGTCGTTCCAGCGCAGAGCCATCCTTCACCATGATCCCTCTTCGGAAGAGTTCGCCCGCAGCAACGACCTGTACAACGGGGACTGCGAGACCGAGCGCGCACGGGCAGGTGATGATGAGAACGGCCACCGCCACCAACATCGCATGCGTCCAGTCGCCTCCCAAAAAGCCCCACGCGAGAAACGAGACAAGCGCTAGAAGGTGGACTGCCGGCGAGTAAAGGGATGCGGCCCGGTCGGCGATGCGACGGTAGCGAGCGCGGCCGCCTTCGGCCGCTTCCATCAGATTGATGATTTCTGCGAGAAGGGAGTTCTTCGCAAGTTTTGTCGCACGCACGACGAGCGAGCCGGTCAGGTTCATAGCTCCTGAGCTAACCTGGCTCCTGCCGGCGACGGCTACGGGACTGCTTTCGCCGGTAACGATCGAAAGATCAATGTCGCTTTCTCCGCTGACGATCATTCCGTCAACCGGAATGCGCTCCCCGGCCGCGATCGCGATTTCATCACCAACGGCTATATCCTCAATTGCGACGTAACGCCGTGATCCGTCGCGCATCAGCAGCAACGCTCCGCGCGGAGCCAGTCTTGCCAGGCCGTTGATTGCCGCGCGAGCCTTCTCGCGCATCACGTGATCGAGGGTTCTTCCTATAAGAAGAAAGAACAGCAGCGAAACCGATGCGTCGAACCACGCGTGCTCGCCGTGGTGCATGGTCTCCCATAGGGAAACCGCGTACGAGAGCGTGACCGCCAAGGAAATAGGCACGTCCATGTTGGTCCGGCCGTGCTTGAGCGCATTCCATGCCGACCGGAAAAAAAAGCGCCCGGCGTAGACCAGGGCGGGGGCCGCGATCAACGCGGAGATCCAATGGAACATATCACGCGTCGCGGCGTCGGCTCCCGACCACACCGAAACCGATAACAGCATGATGTTCGTGGCTGCAAAGCCGGATACTCCCACGGCAAGCAGGAGTTGATTCCTTGTTGCGTCGTTTTCCGAGGCGATGGGAGTGAAAAGGTGCGCCCGATATCCGGCTGCGTTGATTGCAGAGATAATTCCCGTTGGATCTGTGGTGCGCTTTTCAAACTCCTCGCGGTATATGCACGTCACTCGCCGCGACGTGAGATTTACCCTTGCCTTTGCAACATAGGGAAGTGCGGACAGCGCCCTCTCGATGGTCGAAATACACCCACCGCAATGGACGTCGGGGACGCTTAGGTCGAGCTGGCGAAGGCCGTCCCCCAGCGGGTAGCTTGCAAGCGCGATCTCCTCGGCGCTGAACGCTGTCGCGCTCATTGCAAGTACGCTCTCGGTATTCATGTCGCAGCATGTCATTGGCCGAACCCCGCGGTGTCGATGCGAGCGGCTTCGTGCATGACGATGGCGTCGCCTTTGCGGGAGATCACTTCAACTATCCAGTCGCCCGACGCGAGACGATGGCGGGCTTCGAACCGTCCTTCGCCGACCTTGCTGAACGGCACCTGGAAGTCCTCGTGGTCGCCGACGGGGCGCTTGAAGTTCGCGGTGACCTCGTCGACCGCTGCAGGAGACCGATCCTTGTTACGGATGTCATAGTGGATCACGTCGTCCTTCAGGGAGAGTTTACCGACGATGCCCGATGCCGCCATCGCCTTCATGGCCTCGGCCTTGCGATTGAATTCCTGACTGGCGACGTAAGTGTTCTCCACCACCAGACCGCTCCAGCTCGACGATGCGAACCAGGCCATCGTAACGTTGACGCCAATGACGACCGCGAAGAAGGCGGACGTGACGAAAAGCATGTGTCGGCCAGTGAATCCTTGAGCGCGAGTGGTCATTTGACGTCTCCTGGGGCGTTGAACGCGGCACGGTAGGTCGCCCGATCGGAACGGTCGGCGTCCTCGATGATGAAAAGGAACTCGTTGACTGCGGCGCCGGTCTGCTTGCGGGTGACGAATACCTTCAGCGAAGTAGCGACGTCGGGTTGAGCGTCCACAGTGAAGCTGCGGGCATCCTCTCTTCCGAATTCGGGGATGCGCATCGTCGCCCCTTCGAGACCGGAAAGGCTGACCTGTATTCGCCTGGGCTGCGGCACCATGTTCAGGATACGGAGCGTGTAGCCATTTCGGATCGAGCCGTCGCTCTCCAGAACATATTGTGGGTTGCGGTCGTGGACGACGTTGAGTTCGAGCCGGTCCCGCAATGCCAGATGCACGAGCATGGCAATACCGATCAACGACCAGACGACCGCGTAGAACACCACTCTTAGACGAAAGATGATGCGCCAGTTGAAGTGCCGGATCGCCTCCACGAACGTGCCGTCGGCATTGCGCACCTTGGCGGGCTGGACCTGTGTGCGTCCGTTGTCGGTCGCAAGTGCCATGTTGCTCGCATACTCGCTAAGGGTGGCATATGCGATCAGTCCGCGGGGCTTGCCAAGTTTGTCCATGACTCCGTCGCACGCGTCGATGCAAAGGGCGCAGGTGATGCACTCCATCTGCTGGCCGTCTCGAATGTCGATCCCCATGGGACAGACGGCTACGCAGGCGTTGCAATCCACGCAGTCTCCGACGGCTATTCCTTTCGCCTGGGTCTTCTTGGCGTGACGCGAGCGGGTTTCACCGCGCCAGTCGTTGTAGGTTACGACCAACGAGTTCTCGTCGAGCATGGCGCCCTGGATGCGAGGCCAGGGGCACATGTAGGTGCAGACCTGCTCGCGCATCAGGCCGCCAAGCACGTAGGTCGTTGCCGTGAGGATAGTGACGGTCGCGTAAGCCACGGCGGGGGCCTGTCCGGTGAACAATGAAGAAGCGAGACTGGGCGCATCCGCGAAATAGAAGATCCAGGCTCCGCCCGTGGCAACGCCAATGACGATCCAGATCGTGTGCTTCACGACACGCTTTCGTATCTTGTCGAAGCTCCATGGCCCGGCGTCGAGCTTCATTCTAGCGTTGCGGTCGCCTTCGATCGCGCGCTCAACGACCAAAAACAAATCAACCCAAACCGTCTGGGGACAAGCGTACCCGCACCAGGCGCGTCCGACTGCGGAAGTTACCAAGAAGAGGCCAAAACCGGCCATCACAAGCAGGCCGGCTACGTAGTAGAATTCCTGTGGCCAGATCTCGATGAAAAAGAAGAAGAAACGACGTGATGACAGGTCAACGAGAATGGCCTGATCGGGGGCATAGGGGCCACGATCCCAGCGAATCCACGGCGCAAGATAGTAGATGCCAAGCGTGACCAGCATCACGATCCATTTGAACCGACGAAATCGACCTTCAGCCCTTTTGGGAAACACCTTTTTTCTGGCGGCGTAGAGAGGCTCACGGTTTCGGCGGGCGTTGACGGGCTCGGCGTTCAACCGTTCGACGTTCTCGGGATCTGGCGCTGTATATAGGTTCATGGGGCTTGTCCGAATTTTACCTGCCCGTTCTTGCAGCTTCGCGACCACCCTTCCTTGACGCAGATCAAGAACGGGCGATCCGCGAAAAAAAGCCGCGCTCTGGACAGCAGGCGCGGCCTCGAAGGAGTTGGACAAGCAGCGCATACCGGCGTTTGGGCTTCTGTCCTTTGAGCCCCATCAACGACGCAGCGCGACCACAAAAAAAGAGGGCCACGCCTTGGAGAGAGGTGGCGTGGCCCGGAAGATCCGCGGGAAAGAATATCCGCGATAACTTCCACTAGACGGCAGGAGTCTTAGAGGTTGGCGTGGCCGCCGTCTTTGAGATGGGTCAAACTGCGAGGAGAGGTGGCCCAGCGCAGGCTGCGCCGCAGCCAGTACGCCGGACTGGGGTTGCGCCGTGCGCGATATTCTTCCGTAGCTTGCCCGCCTTTCACGAAGGCGAGGACCGACGACCGGGACGATCTCCAAAAAAATGGCCGCATCCGAAGAGATGCGGCCCCAAGTCTATGCTGGGAGAGGATGCGCGCTCACATCCTCGATTGGACAAGCGCCACTTTAGCGGCTTGTGGCCTTGTGATCCTTGAGGCAGGTCAAGTTCA
This sequence comes from Rhizobium sp. 3T7, assembly GCF_020166565.1. Taxonomy (NCBI): domain Bacteria; kingdom Pseudomonadati; phylum Pseudomonadota; class Alphaproteobacteria; order Hyphomicrobiales; family Rhizobiaceae; genus Rhizobium; species Rhizobium sp. 3T7. The sequence continues at coordinate 23,487 of NZ_JAIQXS010000035.1, read as the reverse complement.
CAATCGAACTGCCGATCTTTTCGGGGTCGTCCTGTTCGCTGACCGGCGGCGCCGTCTTCGCGCGTGCCGATACACGCGTATGGATGACGGCGCGCGGCGTGCCGTAGAGGCCGAGGAGTGGGTTGTGGTCGTGGTTTGTCATTGTGATCTCCTTACGTCCCGCCGCCCAGCGAGTGGACGAACACTGTGAGCTCTTTCACCGTGGTATCGCCCAACCTTACAGACCAGGCGGGCATCATTCCGTGCTTTGGCGAATTGATCTGACGAACAATTGCATCTTCACCACTTCCCTTGAGCCAGATCGCGTCGGCGAGATCGGGAGCGCCCATATCCACCTTGCCTTTGGCGTCCTGCCCGTGACAGGCGGCGCAGTTGTCCACAAACACCTGCTTTCCGGGTTCCGCGAGCTCCGGCTTGGATGGAGTGTTGGTCAGCCCCCACACGTAAGCTGCGACTTGTTCTGTCTGCGTTGCGTCCAGGATCTCCTTGAATGCCGGCATCTCGGAAACGTGAGTTTCGGCGTCTGCATCGAAGCGAATTCCGTGAGCAATCGTCTTTTGAATCGAGTCGAGGTCGCCGCCCCACAGCCAGTCGTCGTCGTTCAAATTGGGGAAGCCGGGCCCCCCACTTGCTCCAGAACCATGGCAGGGTGCGCAGTTGACCTTAAAGGCCGATGCCCCGCCCGCGATAGCGAACTCGCGTAGCGCTGGGTCCGCATCGATTTCCTGCACGGTCTTGGTGGCGATCATGTCATGGAATTTCATCTGGCCTGCCCTGGCCAGGTCGAGGTCCTGCTGAAGCTCGGCACGGCTCGAGAAGCCGAGAAGCCCCTTCGTTGTGGAGGTGATCATCGGGATGGCAGGATACGCGACGGCATACCCGACGGCCCACAGAATCGTTGCATAGAACGTCCACACCCACCATCTTGGCATCGGGTTGTTCAACTCGCGGATGCCATCCCATTCGTGTCCGGTGGTTTCGACGCCGCTGATTTCATCGATGTGCTTTTCCGACATCTCAATCATCCTTCAAGGGAATATCGGCGGCCTCTTTAGCCGTCTGCTTGCTGCCGGGACGAAGCGTGAAGAGGACCGCGCCTACGAAAAACGCGGCCATTGCCAGCAGGCCCCAACTGTCGGCGAAGTGCCGCATTGCTGTGTAAGTTTCCATCGGATCACCTCAACGGTAGCCGGTCGCGTCGTCGTAGGTCGAGAAGTCGACCAGCGTTCCCAGCATCTGCAGATAGGAAACGAGGGCGTCCATTTCCGTGAGCTTGGCGGGGTCGCCATCGAAGTCGCCGACCTTCGCCTTCGGATAGCGAGCCAGGAGTTCGGTCGTGTCCGCGTTCGGATCCGCCTGTGCCTTCATATCGGCCTCGGCGTTCGCAAGCATGTCGGCGGTGTAGGGAACGCCAACGTCTTCGTTGGCCTTCAGATCCATTCCGACGTCCTTGACGGTTATCTCCTGCTCTTTGAGGAAGGCGTATTTCGGCATGATCGACTCGGGAACAACCGCCCTGGGATCGGAAAGATGCTGGACATGCCATTCGTTCGAGTAGCGCCCGCCGACGCGAGCAAGGTCCGGACCAGTGCGCTTCGAACCCCATTGGAAGGGGTGGTCGTACATCGACTCGGCCGCAAGCGAGTAATGGCCGTAGCGCTCCACTTCGTCGCGGAACGGCCTGATCATCTGGCTGTGGCAGAGGTAGCAGCCTTCCCGGATGTAAATGTTCCGCCCCGCCAACTCCAGCGGCGTGTAAGGACGCATTCCTTCAACCTTCTCGATCGTGTTCTGCAGATAGAACAAGGGCGCGATCTCGACGATGCCGCCGATGCTGACCACGAGAAGCGAGCCGACGAGGAGCAGCGTGGCGTTCTTTTCGAGGATCTGGTGCTTGTCTAATATCGATGCCATTTTTCACCTCACTCGGCAGGTTGTGCCTGGGGCACGTAAGCGGTCGGGATAGCGGCTTCGTTCCGAATGCGTCCGCGGATCGTCATGAAGACGTTCCACGCCATCACGATGCCGCCTGCCAGGTACAGCGTCCCTCCAACGGCTCGCAGCACGTAGTAGGGGATCATCGCGGAGACGGTTTCGGCGAAGGAGTAGACGAGGAAGCCCTGCGAATTGTACTCGCGCCACATCAGGCCCTGCTGAATGCCGGCGACCCAAAGGACGGCTGCGTAGATGACGATGCCGAGGGTGGCGAGCCAGAAGTGCCAGTTTACCATGCGCAGGCTATAGAGCCGGTCGCGTCCCCAGAGCTTGGGCGTCAGGTAGTAGATCGCTCCGAAGGTGATCATACCCACCCATCCGAGGGCGCCGGAATGCACGTGACCGATCGTCCATTCGGTATAGTGGCTGAGCGAGTTGACGGTCTTCACCGACATCATCGGGCCTTCGAAGGTCGACATCCCATAGAAGGCGATGGCGACGATCATCATGCGGATGATCGGGTCGGTTCGGATCTTGTCCCAGGCTCCCGAGAGCGTCATCAGGCCGTTGATCATGCCGCCCCAAGAAGGCATCCACAGCATGACGGAAAACACCATGCCGAGTGTTTGAGCCCAGTCCGGCAGCGCAGTATAGTGAAGATGGTGCGGACCGGCCCAGATGTACATGAAGATCAGCGCCCAGAAGTGGATGATCGACAGGCGGTAGGAGTACACGGGACGGTTGGCTTGCTTGGGAACGAAGTAATACATCATCCCGAGGAAGCCTGCTGTCAGGAAGAAGCCGACGGCGTTGTGGCCGTACCACCACTGCGTAAGCGCGTCCTGCACGCCCGAGAATGCGGAGTAGCTCTTCACTCCGAGGAACGATGCGGGAACCGCAAGATTGTTTACGACGTGGAGCATCGCGATGGTCACGATGAAGCCGAGGTAGAACCAGTTCGCGACGTAGATATGCGGTTCCTTGCGCTTCAGGATCGTTCCTAGATACACGACAAGGTACGCGACCCAGACGACCGTTAGCCAGATATCGACATACCATTCCGGCTCGGCGTATTCGCGCGCTTGGGTGATGCCCAGCACATATCCGGTCGCCGCCATGACAATGAAGAGCTGGTAGCCCCAGAAGACGAACCAAGCCAGACTACCGCCGAACAGGCGCGCGTGACAGGTGCGTTGCACGACATAGAACGAGGTCATGATAAGAGCGTTTCCGCCGAATGCGAAGATGACCGCGGACGTGTGAACAGGGCGCAGCCGTCCGAAATTCAGATACGGTGCTATGTTCAAGTCCGGGAAAGCCAGCTGCAGCGCGATGATCACTCCGACGAGAAAGCCGACGACGCCCCAAAAGACCGTCGCGATCAAGCCATATCGAATGACCTCGTCGAAATAGGCGGAGGCTTCGACCTTTGGCACCCTGCCCGCCGGTGAGAAATCCAGGTTTCTCATCAGCAGCACGGTGCCAACGAGAAGGCAGAAGCAAAGTATGCCCATATGAACTGCAAAAAGATGGTCGTGGGCAAAGGCGGCACCCAGCAATGCCAGGAACGCCCCCACTGCGACCACCATCGTTTCTGTTGTGTACTTCATAACGTCGTCCCCAGTGCGCAGACGACCGCTTTGCGGCCGGCTCTCTCGTACTTTGGGGAAGGACTGTCACGGGCTCGAGATTGGCTCCTTGATCTAAATCAACGACGCCGCACTTTCGGTCGAAACATGGTGTTGTTACAAACTGTTACAAATTCTCACCCTTTGGAACCATTCGATCATTCCTGTGTGACTCGACGACGGTCTAGTGCCCTCATCAACCGAGAGGGGACGCGACGATGCTGATGCCGAACAACACTGCCTTTGAACATGCGGAAGCGACACATGACCGAATGAATGGGGCGCAGGCCCTCTCTGCCCTCTTCATGACGTCCGCGACAGAAACCATTGCGGCGGGAAAGGCGATCTGCTGGGAGGGCGACACCGCCAAGCATCTTTTCCAGGTTGTCGAAGGGGTCGTGCGTCTTCACCGCATCATCGGCGAAGGTCGTCGCGTGATTACCGCGTTCCATTTCCCGGGCGATCTCATCGGGGCGTCGCTCCAAAGCGACTTTCTCTTCACGGCTGAGGCCGTCAGCGACTGCAAGATCCGGCGTGTATCGCGCAAGAGCTTTCATGATGAAATCGCTCGATCCGAGGCTCTCCGCCCCATCTATATCAACCTGCTCTGCGAGGAGACCGCGGCGGCCAACAACCAGATGGTCCTCCTGTCGAAGCTTAACGCGGAAGAGCGCCTGTGCAGCTTTATCGTCAAGCTCGCATCACGGAGCGACGCCAAGATGCAACACGGCCTGCTTCGCGTCCCGATGAACCGCCAGGACATAGCGGACTACCTCGGCCTTACGATCGAGACCGTTTCCAGGACAATCACCAAGCTTGCATCGCGCAACATCGTCGTGCCGGAAGGACGGCATGACCTTAGAATAGTGAATCTTAGCCGCCTGGTACAGTTGTCGGGGAATGGAGATGATTTCTCGGACAAAACCTGCCATAGCGTCAGTCTGCATTAATGCAGGGAACCAGCAGGTAAGCCATGCCGCATCGCCTTATATCGCCGCGTACTGCGTCGTCTCAGGAACTGGACGCTCTGGTGCATGTGCTCGATGGTGCGGACATCATCGTTCATCGCCTCGAGGGCGCCATCACACACTGGTCGATCGGCTGCGAGAACATGTATGGGTGGGCGCGAGAAGAAGCCGTCGGCGAAAACGTGTACGAGCTTCTGGCAACGCAGTTTCCAGAGCCTGTTGAAAATATCCATGCGCAGTTAAAATCTCGCGGCTTCTGGCAAGGCGAAATTATTCATCGCCACAAGAGTGGACACGACATTCATGTGGCAACCCGCTGTGTACTGGTGAACCTGACCGATGGCGATCTGGCCGTCATTCAAACCAATAGCGACGTCAGTGCCCTCAGACGGGCCAAGGATGTGGTAAATGCACGCGAGGCTCACTTGAGCTCGATCCTGGACACGGTTCCGGATGCCATGGTGGTTATCGACCATAGGGGCAACGTGCTTTCCTTCAGCAAGGCGGCCGAGACGCTCTTCGGCATGTCAGCCGAAGAGATCTGTGGCCGGAACGTCAGCAACTTGATGCCTAATCCTTACCGTGACGCTCACGATGGCTATATCGACCATTATCTGACGACGGGCGAAAAGCGGATTATCGGCTACGGCCGCGTTGTAACGGGCCAGCGAGCCGATGGATCCCAATTTCCGATGGAGCTTCACGTCGGCGAAACGACGGCAAACGGGGAGCGGATATTCACCGGCTTCGTGCGCGATCTCACCAGCCGCTTCAAGATTGAAGAGGATCTCCGTCAATCCCAAAAGATGGAGGCGGTCGGTCAGCTGACCGGCGGAATCGCCCACGACTTCAACAATCTCCTTACCGTCATCAGCGGCAACCTGGAAATGATTGAGGACAAGCTCCCGCCAGGCCAGCTTAGAGATATCTTGAGGGAAGCCCAGGACGCCGCGGCTGACGGCGCGAAATTAACCGGACAGTTGCTGGCCTTTGGGCGGCGTCAGCCTTTGAATCCGAAGCCTGCGGATCTTGGACAGCTTCTGACCGGCTTCTCGGATCTTCTAAGGAGAACCCTCGGGGAAAACATCAAGTTGTCGACCGTGATCTCCGGGTCGGGTCTGAACGTCCTCGTGGACAGTTCGCAGCTTCAGAACGCTATTTTGAACATCGCGTTGAATGCGCGAGACGCCATGCCGAAGGGCGGAAGTCTTACGACCGAAATTTCGCGCGTGCACCTCGATGCCGACTACGCCAAGATGTATCCGGAGGTACGCAGCGGCAATTTCGTCCTCATCTCGATGACCGACACCGGTACCGGCATGTCCGACGAGGTTAAAAAGCGCGCGATAGAACCATTCTTCACGACGAAGGGAGTCGGCGCCGGAACTGGCCTCGGCCTCAGCATGGTCTATGGCTTCGTGAAACAGTCCGGTGGTCACCTCCAACTTTACAGCGAGTCTGGACGAGGAACCACGATCCGCATCTATCTGCCCGCCATGAGCAGTTCCGGGTCGCAGGAGGGCAGTCAGGCGTTGGAGCTCGTTGAAAGTCCCCTTCCCCGAGGGAGCGAACTTGTCCTGGTTGTCGAAGACGATCCGCGCGTTCGGCGTGTGGCCGTCGCAAGATTGTCCTCCATGGGATACTTGGTTCTGGAAGCGGAAAACGGGCGCCGCGCTTTGGAAGTCCTGCAGGCCAACGACAACATTGCTTTGCTGTTTACCGACATCGTGATGCCCGGCGGAATGACCGGCGACGAACTCGCCCGCGAAGCGCGAGAACTTCGTCCTGAAATGGCAGTCCTCTTCACGTCCGGATATTCAGAGCCCGGCTTGGCCGGAAAGGACGGCGTTCCTGGTGCTCAGTGGCTGCGCAAGCCCTACACGGCGCGAGACCTGGCGTCGAAAATACGAGAACTCCTCGATGTCAGTTGATGCTGACAACCTGACATTGCGCGCAATCCGTCCTGACCGCGACTTCGCCCTTACGGTGCAACGGTAGCAGACTCCCCGATACCCTGCTGGACATGCCACAGGTTTGGCGAGATCACCACGCCGGCACGTCGCGCCAGGTGACGGTGGACAGCTGGGAGGGCCTTGTCGTCTCCAACGAGGTCAACGTCCTCATGGAGGTCATCCGCTCACAACGCTCTTCCGCGGCTGCAGGCATCACCTGCGGCTGGCAGAGGTGTGATGTGGCGGCGGAGCGCAAAGGAAATCCTTCCGTCATCGACAGGTTCTCTCTTAGTTTGACGAGCGTCAAAGATCGTCTGCACCGCATATCTTACAAGCGTTCTCGAGGCCAAGACGACCTCGAAGAACAGGAGAAATGCAAATGCGTTTGAAGTACGGTCTGATTGCTGCGACGGCAGCCTTGATTGCTTCGGCAGCGCCGCTCATGGCTGCTGACCACCAGGTTCAGATGCTCAACAAGGGCACCGCCGGTGCAATGGTATTCGAACCCAGCTTCGTAAAGATCGCTCCCGGCGATACGATCACTTTCCTTCCAACCGACAAAAGCCACAACGTCGAGACCTTCAAGGGTCTCATCCCGGATGGCGCGCCCGAATTCAAGTCCAAGCCCAGCGAACAGTACCAGGCCAAGTTTGACGTTCCCGGCGCCTATGTCATCAAATGCACGCCCCATGCTGGCATGGGTATGGTCGCCTTGATCCAGGTCGGCGACGCGCCTGCCAATCTCGAAGCGATCAAGGCCACCAAGGTGCCGAACATGGTTCGCAAGCGCCTGGAGGCCGACCTCGCGCAGGTGACCCAGTAACCAAGCTGGTGCGGGTGGCGCTTAAGTCTGCGCCATCAAGCAAGTCTCACTGGCTGTCGTAGCAGGGTTTTTCGCCGTCAGCGCAGCCCATGCCCACGCAACGCTGGAGCAAAGCCAGGGCATTTCCGGCAAGGGCTACAAGGCGGTCGTCCGCATCGAACACGGTTGCGAAGGCAAGCCAACGATCAAGGTGCGGGTCGAGGTTCCCGAAGGTCTTTTGTCCGCCAAGCCGATGCCCAAGCAGGGTTGGGCTATCGAGAAGGTCAAGGCACCCTACGAAAGAGCTACGATCTATACGGCAAGCCGGTCAAGGAAGGCGTGAGCGAGATCGTGTGGGGCGGCGGTAGCCTGGCTGACGACGAGTACGACGAATTCGTCTTCCGCGGCACGGTTGCGAGAGAACTCCCGCTTGGGACGCGGATCTATGTCCCGATTGTCCAGGAATGCACCGACGGGACTTCGGAACGATGGATCGAGATTCCCGCTGCCGGTAAGACATCCGAGGACCACGAGAACCCCGCGCCGTATTTCGACGTGATCGAGCAACCCCGCTCCTAGCATGCGAGTAGTCGCCCATGCGCTCAAAGGCTCTCAACTGGGCGACGTCGCTCCTTCAACCAGCAGCGCTTCTGGTAATGTTTCGCATCGGGCATGCTCCTGCCGGCTATCGCACATGCCCACGCCGTCCTCGTCAGTTCGTCGCCGGCCAGAGTCCTCGACGTTGAAATTCAGGCGCTGGACGTATTGGCGTGTGGTCTCGACGCCTGCGGCGATAGGTTCTCCATCGACACGTTCACGTCGCGTCGTCGCGATTGGATACGGATAGACACAGTCAAGGGCTTCGGTGAGAGGTTTTCGTCGAACGTCGAACGTCGAACGTCGAACGTCGCAAGGCGCATCGCCAATTTGAAACCCGGCTACTACACCCGCATGGGAGCGGCCATCCGTCACGCCTCGAAGCAGCTCGAGGATCAAGGTGCGAGAAAGAGATTGCTGCTGATCCTGACCGATGGAAAGCCGAATGACGTTGACCACTACGAAGGCCGGTTCGCCCTTGAAGACTGCCGCCGCGCCGTGATGGATGCCCGTCGCCACGGTCAGGCGCTTTTTGCGGTCGCCGTCGACCGTAATGCGGGCGACTACCTTCCGGCCATCTTCGGTCGAGCCGGGTTCGCTCCGGTTTCGGACATCGCCAAGCTTCCGAGCGCCCTTCCGGCGATCTACCGCAACCTGACAACCTAGCGATGCGCCACGCCGGACCAGCGAAGCAGGACTTCGTCCGGCGTTGGCCCAGCGATAGCGTGCAGGGATTTTGCCTGAGCTGACACCGGCAAGCGTTTGACGCGGCATGTAGGGCTGGATAGGAGGTTCCGGCGGCCGCATGCCCGAAAGGACTTGTTGTCTGTCTGTTACGACTTTTCGTGCGCAGAAGCCAACCATGCAAAAAGGGCAAAGTTCAGCGCCCACTGCAAACATTGCCGATCACTACGCAGCCTTGCTGTGGGTCCTCCCCAACGATCCGAAGTAGGCGTCGAAGGCCGCAGCGACCGCGCGGACCATGAAACGTGCGTTCTGCGATACCGTGACCCGGCCGTCGACGATGGTCGCTACTCCGTCGATCACGAGTTCCTGAAGTCTCTCGTTTCCTTCCAGCAGGAAGCGGACCTCATAGCCAGCCTGTTCGCACAGCTTGGGCAGATCGACTTCGAAGTCACACATGAGCCCTTCGATGACCCTCGCACGAAGTTTGTCTTCATCGGTGAGCAGATATCCTTTCGCCGTGGGAAGGACGCCTGACGAAACCATCTCGGCATACCTGCCGATAGACACATGGTTCTGGTAGTACCCGGACGGCAGACGTCCGATCGCAGACGCGCCGAGACCGATCAGGGTATCGCACTCGTCGGTCGTATAACCTTGGAAGTTCCTCCGAAGCGAGCCAGAGCGGCAAGCGATTGAAAGCTGATCGTCGGGCAATGCGAAATGGTCGAGGCCGATCCGGACGTAACCCGCGGCGACAAGCTGTTGCGCAATCGCCTCGGCCTGCTCGTTGCGTTGGCGGGCGTCCGGAAGCGCAGACTCGTCGATCAGGCGCTGGTGTTTCTTAAAGGCAGGCACGTGCGCGTATCCGAAGACCGCGAAGCGTTCGGGTCTTAGCTCCGTCGCCAGTCTGACGGTCGCTACGCAGGATTCGACCGTCTGGTGCGGGAGGCCGTAGATCAGGTCGAAGTTGATGCTCGACGCGCCGCAAGCGCGTAGGCCGGCAACCGCCGCCTGCGTTTGCTCAAACGTCTGAATTCGGTTGATCGCCCGCTGGACCACCGGATCGAAACTCTGGACGCCCAAGCTGACACGATCCACGCCGTTCTCTCCCAATGCCTCGATCATCAACGGGGAGAGGGTCCGCGGATCGATTTCGACGGCAAGGCTGGGATCATCCTCGAACCGAAACGCGCTTCGAAGCTTTCGCATGAGCGCCGTAAATTCTTCTGGCTTCATGATCGTGGGCGTGCCGCCACCAAAATGAACGTTCTTCACCCGGAGAGAATTTCCTGCGGCGAACGAGACTATCTCGATCTCCTGGTTCATCGTATCGAGGTATTCGAGAACAGGGGCATCCTGCCGCGTTATCGTCGTGTGACAGCCGCAGTACCAACACATGGAGCGGCAGAATGGAACATGAAGATAGAGGGAAGCCGGTCCCGATTCCGCAGCGATAGCGAGCCCTTTCGCATACTCGGCGGGCCCAACCGCTGCTGAAAAGGCGGGCGCCGTTGGATAGCTGGTATAGCGCGGGAGCCGGGCTTCGCCGTACTTTGCGACCAAATCTGACATCGTGGCATCCTTCATAAAAGTCACGATGTCTTATGATGGCGATCGGCTGTGCGTTCCTTGTCCTAGATCAATAAGCACTGGCTCCGCGAAATCTCCGATATTTGTCCGTCGTCAAAGTCTGTCCCTTCAATGGCGCATGTCGTTGGCTTCTGACATGTGGCGAGCCGCGGTCCTGTCAGTGGTCAAGCCTGCGGCGATAAGGAACCAAGCCAGAATGACTGATGTGCAAACTCCCTCTGCTGAAGCTCCGCATATAGACGTACGGACGCTTCCACACGCCCAGCGCCATATGCAGATATCAGGCACGCTCGGTTCCCTGACTCCTGGCGGCACCCTGTTCATCACGAGCGATCACGAGCCCCGTCCCCTTCACTATCAGCTCGAGACCGCGTTCCCTGGCAAATTCTCCTGGGAGTACCTGGAGCAGGGCCCCGAAGTCTGGCGCGTTGAGATCATACGCCTTAATGCGGGCTGCGACTTGGAAGCCGCGCTGCTGTGTGGCTTGGAATGTTCTATTTCGCCGTCGTTACCGCGGTCGCGGCGATCGCCGCCGGATCCGACTGGGGCTTTCACGTCGCCGTCACCCTCCAAACTTTGGCCACGGCAGCCCTTGCCGTCGAGCTCCTTGCTTGCACGCGCGCTTGCAAACGTGGAGGCAGCCACCAAAAGAGAACCATTTCAACAGCCGGCGCTATTCTTCGCCGCTAACAACATAGGAAACGCCAATGGTTCAGCTTCGTGAACTCGATGTTCGACAGATACTGCGTGATGGCGGGATGCCCTCCAGCTCATGATGGATACGGTTGCCTCCCTCGATCCGGGCGAAGGAGTGCGACTACACGCGATTATCGAGCCGGTCCCGCTCATCCGGCAACTTGAACAGCGTGGCCTTGCGCATGTGACCAGGCGTCTTGCCTACGACGACTGGGAGATCGAGTTCGTTCCGCGTGATGTTCTACAGGACGTGCAACCCGCAGCCGCGGCGTCGGAGGCGATCTGGCCGGACCCGACCTGGAACCTCGACCCGACCGAACTTCCGCCACCTGAACCGATGGAAGGCTTGAGACCCTGAGTACCGGCGAGGTTCTTTTCGCGCTTCTGAACAGGGAGCCCGTTTTCCTGTTCAACCAACTGAAGGAACGCGGGCACGAATGGATTGGAAATTTCGATGAAATGGGAAAGGTGTACCGGATCATGATCCGGGCCCACACGCCTGGATGCGGCCGATGTGCGGGCCTAGCCTCACTCGTGACGCCGTCCTTGATGCACTTCGAGAAATCGAGGATCCCGAGAGGAACCTCGATCGTCAACCTCGGGCTGATCTACGACATCTCGATTTCAGAGGACGGCTTCGTTATCGTGGAAATGACAACAACCACCCGCTTCTGTCCTGCTTCCGGCTTTCTTACCGAGGCGGCAAAGATCCGGCTGGGGGCGTTGGAGCAGGTAAGCAAGGCACAAGTCCGGCTTGTCTACAACCCGCCTTGGTCGCCTGACATGGCGGAGTTGTTTTCGTTCTAGTCCTATGGAGAGTGGCAGGCATGACCATCAAGGGCCAAGTTGATCTCGACGAGCTGACTGTCGATGCATCCTATCTGGCGGGCCGGTTTGGACTGTCGCCGGCAGCCTTTCGACGTTACATGGCGCAGGGTCTCGTTCGTAGCAGGGTCGAAATCGGTCAGGAAGCGGACATCGGAAAGACACGCCTGACGGTTCGCCTCGGAAATCGAATATGGATCGCGGTCTTGGCGGCAGATGGCAGCGTTGTGAGCGAAGAAACCAGATTTGCGGCGTCGGCTCCTCCTCGCCCAGCGACGTAGACGATTTTGCGGATTCCTAAGAAACACTCAGCCACCCTGGTTGAACAGATTGGTAGAGCAAGCTGCTTAGTGGGGTCGACATCAGCAGATTCGACGGAAGCGCAACGACGCGGCATTTGTGATCACCCGCACACCAGCTAGTAGATTCCCGTAAACTCCATTGCCAACCACCTGAATTGCATCAAAATGCGGCAGCAGCGTTCAAGGACCGTACACATGCAAATCAATGAAAGTCCCTTATTCTCGGCTCTTGAAGAGCGTTCTCTCCATCCAAGAGAAGCCGACGGGATCCAACAGTGTCGCTGGGCGGGGCAAGCGGTCAGAACCTGGTGTTCCGCATAAAGACTGGTACGTCCTAGAAATCAAAGAGGCGGCAACTTGGAAGGGATTTGATCGCCACAAATGATTGAGTAAGAAGATTAAATGAGATCGGTCTCAACCAGCCTTCCCCCGTCATCGGTGCCTGCTTTAGCTCATGAAACAAATGGAACCCGCCGATGATCTTCATGATAGTCGCGGTCGCGACCTTGTTAGTTTTCTTCTTCCTGTTTCCCCGCCCCACGTTGATTGCGCTGATTGCGGTCATTTTCGTCGGCGCTGGCGTCGGGGTCTATGTTTACTTCCAACAATCCGAGCGCAACAACTCCGCGAGCTTGGTTGTTGGCACGAGCACCGGCACCCAAGGCTGCCTCGACCCTGCCAAGCCAGTTTTCGTTCAGTTGTTCAACGGCTCCGACCAGTATGTCAACGTAGTGCGCTTCCGATTGGTCGCGAAGCGCCCAGGCCTCAGCATTGAAGCTTACTCCGACTATCTCAGCAGCTACAAGATCATTGAGCCGCATGGCGTTTACGGGACATGCTGGGCGCTCAATCAGTATAGAGGCTTGGAGACCTTGCCAGGCAAACCTTCGCCCAAGGATTTTGAATGGAACGTGGACATCTCATCAGTAGATTTCGCTGAGGATGAGTAGGTCTCGGTCCATTTGAGAATTCTTCAGCCCCTCCCTCGTACTCTTGTCAGGCGCTTCTCGACGAGCCCGACGAAACGTTGTCCCTGGGCATCCGGTGAGACTGTCTCCCCAGAACTGCGAGATGACCGCCGTTGCGAGGGTATACCGCGACCTACTGGATAACAGCCTGGGATCCGACCAAGCGGCTTTGCGGCTGCACGAGATTCATCCCGACCTCCCGCTCTCCAACGGATTCCACCACGGTCGCGACGGAGCCGAATGGGTAGCGCGGCTTAGAAACGCAGAAGGATTGGCTCGATGACTACAGGACATCAAAAGGCTGGCGTCGCCGCCGCCGATGCGCGCACGCGACATGGCCGAGCAGGCGCGCCTCGGCTCGCAGCTATTGAGGGCGTTCTCCTACCGATCGGAATTGCGCGATGTTGCGACCAGGTTGCCTAGAGTATCTGCGGGGTCGCTGTGATGGACGAGAGGAATCAGAACCGGCGCATCGACATCCTGGAATTCATTGGTTCTGGCGCGTCTATGGCCGGAGAACCGCAGGCGACATTGGAGGCTTTTCTCTCTCAAGCGAACCCTTGGCCAGTGACAGTGAGAGGAGAGGGATTTTGAGCGTCGCATCGCCTCCCCGAGCCGCGGCCGAACGCTTCTTGGAGTGCATCCAGATCTTCCGCGACATTGCGCTCGACAAGTGCCCCGAGGGAAACCTCGCTCGACCCCCTGGAACTGACTGCACAAGACGTACGGCGTTGGCGCCGTGGGCACGCTGTCAGCGCTTTGAACTACGGGACCCGGCCAGTAGCCGCACGAAGCCGTGCGTTCGTGAACCGAGAATTAATCACCAACCATTTCTCGATGGCTGTCCTGAAGGCATTCCGGGTTCGGTATCGAACGAATGTTGCCGCCCCAGGCTTCCCGCTACCGCAAGGCCAACGCAAGGCTGCCGCGGCTCCAAACTTTTTCGAGCCAGTATGGACAACGGAAATTGGGTGTCTCGCCCCTTAGAGTTCTTCTGTCCAGAGCGCCGTCGCCATGTAGCCTATGCCCATCGTGCTGGCGAACAGATATGTGAAGATGCCTTCAGCTATCAGAGAACCTGACAACGCCATTCCGTGCTCTGCGCCGCAGATGTAAACGTTCCAGATCAAAAGGCCCGTCGCACATCCGAGTGCAAATCCTGTCGTGAAACGGGTCAGGATAAACCAGATCAAGCGAGGCATTGCAGCACCTCCGGTTCGATCGGATAAGCGAACAAAAGAGTAAAGTTCCTCGACAAATGATTTAGGTCAAATACAGCTGGCGGAAAGCGTGCAAGTGAGCATCGAAACTGTTCAGGGATTTCCGAATGGATATTTTCGCGTTTGCGGTCAGCGTTTTCGCGCTTCTTGTTTTGCCTGGCCCGACGAACGCGATCCTGGCAATGACGTCGCTCGGGCTGACATTGTCGCGCATGGGCGTGCTTGTGGCCGCGGTTCTTCTGTCCTATCTCGCCGTTATCCTGCCCATTTCCTCGTTCGCCGGGCCTTTCCTTCAGCATCACCCTGCCGTATCTCAAGGCGTCAAGCTGGCGTCAGCCACGTGGGTGTTTTATCTTGCGTTGAAGCTGTGGGGCATACCAGGTAAGGCCGATCCATCCGGGCTGGGCGTCAGGCAACTTGTTACGACGACACTCCTGAATCCGAAAGCGATCATCATCGCGCTTACGATGCTTCCACCCCAGGGCATCATCGCGCTCGACGTACTCACGGCGTTCCTGGTGGCAGCAACTGGATCCTCGTGCATATGGCTGTCGATTGGTCGCGCGATCCTCGGAGACGCCGATGAAATGCCGCTCGTCGTCAGAAGGTGCGGGTCTGCAGCCCTTTTGGGGTTTTGTGTGTTGCTGACAGTCAGTGCGTTCTGATCCAGTGTCGATGTTGACGGTGATTGCGTTTTCGTCCGCTTCGGGCGGTTCGAGAGCTGCGAACTGGCTGTCGATGAGGTTCATCGGCATGAAGTGGCCGGAGCGGGCGCCCAATGCGGGCGGCGATCAGCTTTTTCGTGCCGGCGAGGTGGATGAAGATGACACGTCCATGCGCTTGCGCGCGTATATGGTCACGGTAGCGACGCTTTAACGCCGAACAGCCGACGATGAGGATACCATCCGGTGCGGCGAACCTTTGGCCAACGAGGGTGAGCCAGGGCTCACGGTCCTCGTCCGTCAGCGGCTCGCCCCGGCTCATTTTGGCGATGTTTTCGGACGGATGCAGATCGTCGCCATCAAGGTAGGTGGCGCTCAGACGAGCGGCAAGCGCCACGCCCACGGCGGATTTTCCCGAGCCCGCGACGCCCATCACCACGATGCGCCGGAACGCCTCAGAGCGAGGCTGTGATGCCGCCGTCGACATAAAGCACATGTCCGTTCACGAAGGAGGAGGCGCCGGAGGAGAGGAAGATGCAGGCGCCGACCAGTTCCTCTACCTTGCCCCAGCGGCCGGCAGGCGTGCGCTTTTCCAGCCAGGCCGAGAAGACCGGATCGGCGACGAGAGCAGCGTTCAGCGGCGTGTCGAAATAGCCGGGAGCGATCGCATTGCATTGCAGGCCGTATTTTGCCCAGTCGGTCGCCATGCCCTTGGTCAAATTGCCGACGGCACCCTTCGTCGCCGTATAGGGCGCGATGCCGGGGCGGGCAAGCGCGGTCTGGACGCTGGCGATATTGATGATCTTGCCGGCGCCGCGTTTGATCATGTGGCGCGCGACAGCTTGGCCGACATTGAAAACCGTGGAGATGTTGGTCTTCAGCAACCGCTCGAAGGCGTCGGCTGGAAAATCTTCCAGCGGCGTGCGGTGCTGCATGCCGGCATTGTTGACGAGGATGTCGATGGCGCCGACCTCCGCCTCGAAGCCATCGACGGCCTTGCGCACGGCCTCATGATCCGTGGCGTCGAAGGCGAGTGTGTGCTTCACGCCGAGGCTTTCGGCCGCCGCCTTCAGCTTCGCCTCGTCGCGGCCGTTGAGGACGATCTCGGCGCCAGCCTCCCCAAGACCTTTTGCCAGCGCATAGCCGATGCCCTGCGAGGAGCCGGTGACGAGAGCCCGCCTGCCCGTCAAGTCGAAGAGTTGAATGCTCATGTGCCCTTCCTTAAGCGAATGCGATTTGCGTCTTCATCGACTGCCCCTTGTCCGAGGCAATCTCAAAGGCCTTCAGGGCATCGGAAAGCGACAGGGTATGGGTGATCAGCGGTTTGACGTCAATCAGACCGCCCTGCATCAGCCAGACGGCGACCGAAAATTCCTCATGGAAGCGGAAGGAGCCGCGCAGGTCCAGTTCCTTCGCCGTGATTGCCATCATCGGAAGGCTCATTTCACCGCCGAGGCCGAGTTGGACGATCACGCCGCGTGGGCGCAGAGCCTGGATACCGGCGACCAGGGCCGGCGCGGCGCCGGAGCATTCGTAAAGGACATCGAAATAGCCTTTGTTCTGACTGTAGGCGGCAAGGCCCTCCCGGTCTTCCGACAGGTTGACCGTGCGGTCCGCGCCGACCTTGCGGGCAAAATCGAGCGCTCGTTCCGACAAGTCGGCCGCGACGATCTCGCCGGCGCCCGCCCGGCGGGCAGCGAGGATCGACAACGTACCGATCGGCCCGCAGCCGGTGACCAGCACGCGCTTGCCGAGCATCTCGCCTGCGCGGCGTGTGGCGTGCAGCGTCACGGAAAGCGGCTCGGCCATCGCCGCCTCCCCGGCGCTAAGGCCGTGCGCCTTCACACACTGGCTGGCCTTGGCAACGAGCCGTTCACGGAAGGCACCCTGGATATGCGGGAATGGCATGGCCGAGCCATAAAAGCGCATATTGAAGCAATGGTTCGCAAGACCCTTCAGACAATACTCGCACGTGCCGCAGGGACGCGACGGCGAGACGGCAACGAGGTCGCCGATGGCAAGATCCGAAACGCCTTCACCCACGGCAGCGACATGGCCGGCAACCTCATGGCCAAGGATCATCGGCTCCTTCAGGCGCACCGTGCCGAAGCCGCCATGGTTGTAGTAGTGCAGGTCCGAGCCGCAGATTCCGCCGGCGGCAAGGCGGATCTCCACCTCACCGAGACCGAGCTTTTCTGGCTCCCGGTCCTCGATGCGGAGGTCTTTGGCCGCATGGATGACGATTGCTTTCATCGTGGCCCTCACAGTACCGGGGTTGGTAGCGGCCGACCCTGGAAATGGGCCGACAGGTTGTCGAAGACCAGTGCCCCCATCGCCCTGCGGGTCTCAACCGTGCCGGAGGCCATATGTGGCTGTAACAGCACGCAGTCGAGCGCGAGGAAGCGCGGGTTCAGGTTCGGCTCACCGTCGAAGACGTCGAGCGCGGCCGAACCCAGCGTCTTCTTTTCGAGTGCATCGAGCAAAGCCTCTTCGTCGATGTTAGAGGCGCGCGAGATATTGATCAACATCCCCTGCTCTCCAAGCGCCTCGATCACCTTGCGGCCGACGATGTGGCGTGTCTGGAGGCGGCGAGCGTGACGAAGAGGAAATCGGAGCGGGCGGCAAGTTCCACCGGATCGGCGATGAAGGTCCAGTCCTTTGCGTAGTCCTTCGGGCCGGTATCGCTGTAGGCGATGTCCATCTCGAAGCCAGCGAGACGTTTTGCCACCTCGAAGCCGATGCGGCCAAGGCCGAGGATACCAACGCGTTTGCCGTGCACGCGGGTCTTCAGTGGATAAAGGCCCTTCCTCGCCCAGTCGCCGCTCTTCACCCAACTTTCGCCGCCGACCATGCCGCGTGCCTGTGCAAGCAACATGGCGACGCCGAGATCGGCGACGTCCTTGGTGAGCACATCTGGCGTGTTTGTGACGCGGATGTCGCGTTCGCGCGCCGCTGCAAGGTCCACCGCATCGAAGCCGACGCCGTAGACCGAGATGATCTCCAGCTTCGGCAGTGCCTCGATCATGGCGCGGTTGGCTCCAAGCTCGCCGCGCGTGGCAATGCCACGGATGCCGGCGCCGTGCGCGGCAAGGAACGCCGCCTTGTTCGGAGCTTCGAAATAGCGGTGCATGGTGAAGGTCGCATTCAACCGTTCCTCGTCCCATGCGGGATAAGGGCCGACCTGCAACAGCTTGATTTTGCTCATGATATGTCCTTTGACAGTCCCCGAGGTTCGCCGGCTACGCCTCGACGATAAGGTCCTTTGCCTTCAGCACCGGCTTCATGCTGGCCGCCGGAGAGTTGTGCCGGATAGGAGTCCGCCTTTTCGCGAAGGCCGACGCGCTCGAGGAGCTTCAGCGCCTTTTCATGCGCTTGCGCGGGCGCTATGCCCTTCACGCGGATCGGCGACATGGCGATGTTGTCGACCGCAGAAAGATGCGGGAAGAAAGTCAAGTAGCATCTTGATTTTTTGCAGATCCATGCTGTTCCCTAAGGCATCCAGGAAACCCGAGCGCCGCCCGATTGAGCTAAGATCTCTCTGGTTCGAATGGGGAAATCTTACACAGCATCTCGATTGATGGGGGCAGACAAACTTTGAATATGGCTGCTTCCAGCGCGGAATCGACCGTCGACCAGGCGAAAGAAGAACGGGTGCCGATGGCACATCAAGGGGAGATGGCCAGACTACTCGTTTTAGAAGCAGGCGAAGAGCTTACGCACCTTCGACCATGAAAGGCAAAGTTGGGCTGCCGGCTCGCCTGCACGAACCGAAAACTTTGCTGGACTCAGATCGGTGCTGGAGAACGAGCGAAATGAAAAGAGCCAGCCAAATTTCGAGGTGGTCGGCTGCTCGCTCGATGATGGGAAAAATATATAGCTAGATCAATTCCTTGGCAAGGCGTGGCCGTCCGTTGTACGAAGTTGTCACCGCAGCCGATATCGGGCAAACTATGGTTGTGGCTTGTCAGCAAAATGCTTGATTGCGTATTCAGCAATGCGCTGGTTCGACTTTCTTGCGTCATCGATCCAGAACGGGAAGAGCTGCCACTGATGGATCATGCCGGGCCAGATCTCGGTCTCGACATCGACGCCGGCCTTTCGGGCCTTATTGGCCAACCGCAAGGTGTCGTCCAGAAGCGCCTCGCCCGAACCGACCTGCATAAGCAATGGCGGAAACCCGGTCATATCGCCGTAGAGGGGCGAAACCATGGGATCAGCGGGCGAGCGTGTTCCGAGATAGGCCTTGCGTATGAGATCCAGTTGAGCTGTGTTGATCAGCGGATCGGTGCTGGCGTTCGCCATCAATGAAGCGCCTGTGGCGGCCAGGTCGGTGAGCGGGCTCATGGCAACCACGGCCGCGGGTAGCGGTCCCCTCACTCGCATCTGCCGCAGCGTGGCTTCAATCGCCAGGTTCCCGCCGACGGATTCGCCGACCAGCACGATGTTGTCGTTCCCGTAGCCGGAGTCGAGCAGCCACCGATAAGCGGTCAACGTATCATCGATCTGTGTCGGATACGGGTTGTCGGGCGCGAGCCGGTAGTCGATGAGAAGCACATCGGCTGACGCTGCCTTGGCCAGCGCGCCGGCTATTGCTCGGTGCGTGCGCAACGAACCGCTGTAGAAGCCGCCGCCGTGAACATAGAGAATGGCTCTCCGGCCGAGCGGATGATGCAGTCTCGCCGGCCAGATGAGCTGCGCATCGACACCGCCGGCATCGACGGACCTGATTTGGACGCGCGTCGGCTCGGGAGTGGATTCCATCAGGTCTTCGAAGGCTTGCCGCCGGTCACGCAGGCTGTCGGCTTTGTGATAGTACTGCCCCCACGTTTCGACGAGCTTCTCAATCTGTTGCTTTGAGGTTTCAGTCTGGGGTGGAGGGTCCTCGGCCCAGGCGGATGCCGGCAAGAGCGCAATGGCAAGGCCCGTCGCCAACCACGCGACCCTGCCTTTTGTCATCGCGGTGGCAATCGCGGCCGATGCACGCCCACGCAACATGTCGGCTCCATGCCGCAAAGCCCCGGCCACAAGCACCACGCAACCTCCTCGTCCAAGGTGTCTGTCGAGATGAGCAGAAACCTGCCACGATCGCAGGCAGTGTCAAGCTTCGACCGCGATCACGACGGTGCCGTGCGATGTGGATGCGTACGGCAGCGTAGAGATTGTCGATGGAGGCTAGCTCTTCGTGCTCAGCTCCTCTAGCCGCTTGAGATTGACCACTGCCTTGACCGGCAGGTGATCAGAAGCGACGCGGGCGAGCGGCGTGTCGTGGGCTTCGACTCCTGTCACGACGCCCTTTCGGTTTGCCATGATACGATCGAGAGCGAGCACGGGAAGTCGTGCTGGAAAGCTCGGAACTGCCATAGGCTGCGGACCAAACGCGGACTGGAACGTGTGCAACGATGAACGGTCGCCAAGTCGCCATTCATTGAGGTCGCCGAGCAGGATGGTCGGGACCTCGCTCTTCCTGGCCATCAGCTCGACCAGCATCTTGGCCTGCTGCGCGCGCGAATGGCGAAGCAGGCCGAAATGGGCGGCGATGATGCGCAAGCCCCCGCCGCTCTCCAGATCGAGCTCGACAACAAGCGCACCACGCGGCTCCAGGCCAGGGAGGTTGATCTGGTGAACATCGCGGACCAACCCCTTCTTGAAGAGCACGACATTGCCGTGCCAGCCGTGAGCCTTTGCCATGCCGTTAACCGGCACCGGGATCAGTCCGGTCTCCCGTTCCAATCTGCCAAGATCGAGAATGCCCGTACGCTCGCCAAATCGGGTGTCGGCTTCCTGCAGGGCGATCACATCGGCATCGATTTCGTGGATGACGCGGCTGGTGCGCTCCGGGTCGAAGCGCCGGTCGTTGCCGACGCATTTGTGGACGTTGTAGGAAGCTATTAGAGTGCCATCTGAGCGCGGTTTTTCCTCCGAATGTGCTGCATCCAACCGCTTTTTTCGATTGCGGATCGACGCAAGTATGTTGGCCGGCAGGCTTTCTTTTCTGGCATGCATCGGAGTTTGCTGGCGCCCCGTTGATCGAAGAGGTTCTAACCGGATTATAGGCCGGGCATTGGAAGTTGCCACGTCATAACCCCAGAAATCCGCTACAAGTAAGGCGATCCGAGCCACAGGACCTTCTCAAGCAGCCGGACTGGGAAAGGACGCGCGCGTAGTCCCTGCAGTGTGACCGGCGAAGCCGATTTGATGGCTTCGTCGATACGCTCGTCGATTTCGTTGGCAAAGCCTTCGTTCAGCACTTCCAGGTCGATCTCGAAATTCAGCCGCAGCGACCTCGGATCGAGGTTGGACGACCCGACATAGGACCAGACCCCGTCGATCGACAGCAGTTTGGAGTGGCTGAAGGCGCCGCTGGAGCGCCAGATGCGGCAATAGCTGCTGAGGATCTGATCGAATTGCGCGGTCATCGCCCGGTCGACCAAAACGAGGTTGTTGACAGCCGGAACGATGATATCAACCTCGACACCACGTCGTGCCGCTGTCGCCAGTGCACTGATCAGCTCGCGGTCCGGCAGGAAGTAGGGGGACATGATGCGGATCGATTTGCGCGCAATGGAGAAGGCGCCCATCAGCATCTTGTGGTTCGTCTCGATGCTTCTGTCGGGCCCGGAGGCCACGACGCGGATGAAGACGGGATCGCCGGGCTGCCGTTCGGGCATCGCGGTTCGCCATGCCTCCCCTTGCAGGATCTCTCCGGTGGTGAAGCGCCAGTCCTCGGCCGCGACGTTGAAGAGATCGGCGACGACAGGCCCGGTGACGCTGAAATGGGTGTCGCGGGCGAAGTTTTCTCCGGCCATTTCGCGTGTGAAACCTGCCCGGATGTTCATGCCGCCCGTCAGCGCGATGCGGCCATCGGCAATGAGGATCTTGCGGTGGGTGCGCAGGTTCGCATAGGGCAAGCGCAACCCGATGATGACGTTTCCATTGAAGACCGAGACGGTAACGCCGCCATCGGCAAGGTAACCGAGTATGCTCGGCACGGAATAGCGGGCGCCGACGGCATCGATCAGCACGCGTACCTCGACACCCCGCTTTACCGCGGCAATGAGGGAATCGGCTATCCTCAGTCCGATCGGATCACGGTCAAAGATGTAAGTCTCAAGGAGAACGCTCCGCTTCGCGCTGTCGATCGCCGCCTTCATTGCGCCATAGCAGTCGTCGCCCGTCTCCAGCATGTCGATCGCGTTGCCGGTTGCGAGCGGATTGCGGGCGACGCGGTCACCGAGCGTCTGGAGGGCGGCGAAGCGACGGCCGAAACCGCTGATGACGATATCAGTTTCGGCGTCGAAGCTTTCCAGCTCATCGAGATCCGCTTCGGAAATCAGGGCATCGCGCCGAAGGCTGAGCGAAGCGCGGCGGATACGATTGATGCCGGCGAGCGTATAGAGTACGGCGCCGATGATCGGCGAGAGGATGATCACCCCGACCCAGCCGATCGCGGCGCGCACCTCCTCCTTGGTCATGGCTGCGTGGATCGCTGCCACGGCGCCCATGGCGAACGAAACAACGAATAGAATATGCGGCCAATAGGTCGATATGAGATAAAACATTGCATTGAACTATAACGCTAAAGCTGCCGCGTTCAATTGTGCACCCATGGGCGTGAAGTGTCCCGCCTTTCTTGCGTCAAAGCGTTCGCCCGCAAGCAAAATGCACGCGCCGTTCAATGGCTGAATGCTGCAATGCAGAATTTCTTTTTGCAGCGTGTCAAAAATTGCTTGAATCAACGTGATTCCTCTGGAACTCTGGGCGTCAGTATCGCGTTAGACCACGGGCATTATCTGAGGAGATCGGCGATGACAGAAACTCGCGAAGAGTGGATCAAGAAGCGTGCTTATGCGCTTTGGGAAGAGGAAGGGCGGCCAGCGGGACGAGATTTCGCACATTGGGAGCAAGCCCGGGCCGAGCGTCAGGCGCTCGAAAGGTCCGCCGCATCTTTAGACGGCAAGGAAGTGAAGACGCGCAAGCGCGCCGCCTCCACTCCAAAAGCAAATGGCGCCGCGAAGGCTGCGGCTCTGAAGAAAACAACCAGCCGCAAATCGGCGTGACCATCTGGTTTCGACTGTGACGGAGGATCACGGTGGCGCCCTCCGTCACATGATTGCATTGCTTCTGCTCTATCGATTTCCAAGGGAGCGCGAAGGGCGCTTCGGGGGACGAACCACAGATGAACCCGCATAGCTTTGACGTAGCGGAAAAAATGCTGCGGCGGCAATTGGCAATGGAACCAAACTCCCACCCGGATGTTGATAGCGGCAGTGGGAGTATCGGCATGGGCGGAAGCTACGTCGCACATCCTTGTTCGTCTCGGGCGTGCTATCCCTTCATTGCGCCGTTGAGGGTAGAATGACCGTTCTCGTCATCGCCGCAATCACCTATCTGGCCCTCGCCCTGATCCTTGTCTATGCGATCGACAATCTGGTCGCATTGTTCTTCCCTGACACACGGTCTGCACTGCATTTTCCCACCTTCGAAAAGATGATGGCGGCTTCGCGCAAGTACTATCGCAAATAGGCCGACGGCCTCGGAGTGCCTCTTTTCAAGGTCGCCACGCGGCCACCCGCGCATTGACGCGTCGCTGGAACTTTTCACGAAGTTGTTGGTTGCCTTTTTTTGTCGGAAAGGAGGTGACAGAGGTCGCCTCTA
>NZ_JAIQXS010000034.1:0-40236 GCF_020166565.1 Rhizobium sp. 3T7 | reverse complement strand
GTCGGTATCGATGAAGGGTTCCTTCACAGCACCCGCCGGAAGGGCCAGTTCGCCTGCAGCGACCTGCTCGGCAAAGGCGCCTTCGCTGAAATTCTGGCAGAACCATGATGCTCGCAGAATAGTGTAGTCGATGCCGGACGCCTTGAGCGCTTCCTCGGCGCGTTGCGCACCCTCTTCGCCGCGACCCGACAACAGGACGATATGGCTAAGGCCGCAGTCGATGGCCGTGCGGGCGAGCGCACCGATCGCATCAGCGGCCCACGATACGGCAAGATCAGGCTGGAAGCTCACATAGGCGCTCTTTGCGCCGGCGAGCGTCGCGGCCCAGTCCGCCCGCTTTTCCCAATCGAATGGACGCGCGCTGGAACGCGAGGCAAAGCGGAAGGTGAGCCCTCGCTTCGCCAGCTGATCTGCGATGCGGCCGCCTGTCTTGCCCGAGCCGCCGATGACGATGATTTCGGAATTCTGCATGGGACCACTCCTCCGGTTTAAATAAGAGAAAGTCTCTCATTTGCAAAATGAGATAAACTCTCTTATTTTGCACGTCAAGTGAAAAATGGAGAGTGGAATGGGCGAAGAGGGTGCCGTCAGGCGCAGAAGACAGCCGGAACCGACCGGCCAGCCGCGCCGGATTCCCCAGCAGAAGCGCGGCCGGGAGCGTTTCGAGAAGATCCTTTCGGTGGCGCTGGAACTGATCGAGAAGAATGGCAGCGATGCGCTGAGGATGAGTGAGATCGTTGAAAGGGCCGAGTTATCCTTCGGGGCGCTCTATCAGTATTTCCCGGACAAGAGTTCGATCATCCGCACGCTTGCCGGACGCTTCAACGAACTGGGCAGGGCTTGCGTCGGGGCTGAGCTTGCAACGGCGACGGATGCCGCAACGCTGCGGCAGGCGCTATGCAACATTGCCGACCAGTACTACGGTTTTTTCCGGCAGGAGCCGGTGATGCGCGATATCTGGGTTGCCACCCAGGCCGATCGGCTGCTGCAGGAGGTCGATGCCGAGGACATGGAGTTTCACGCCCAGGCGCTGTTTTCCGTTCTCGCAAAGCTGGAGCCGGAACGGAGCAAGGGCGAGCTTCTCGCCATTGCCAGGCTTACCATGCAGCTTCTGGCAGCGGCCGTTCGTTACGCGATTTCACTGGATGATGTGGACGGACGGGCCGCGATTGCGCTTTATCAGCGGATGCTGCCCGCCGATATCGCACGACTATCGTAGTCGCTGGATCCACGCTTCTTTTTCTGGGCTCGCGTTGGTGCAATCGGCTCAGGCAGGCAGAAAGCTGCGCGCCGTGAAATAGCCTACGGCGCCGAGCACGACCGCCACCGCCGACGCTTCGCCGAGCGCCATCGCGTATTCCCGCCGCCCGGCCGTGAAGGCAAGCACCACCTTCGTCACCGTATTGACCGCGACGGCGATCAGGATGACATCGGCGGCCGTCGTCACGTCGATCGTCGAGCCTACGAGGCGTACGGTCGAAAGCGTGATGGCATCGACATCGACGAGGCCAGAGATCGCCGCCACGACGAAGAGCGCGGATGGCCCGACATAGTCGATCGCCATCTTCGACACGAGGCTGATGAGACCGAGCAGCGCCGCAAAGGAGATGACGGTCTTGAGCTCGAAGGGGTTTTTCAGGTCGATTTCCGGCGCCTCGGTGGCAGTCTTGGAACGCCACACCGAGAACAGGCCGGTCGCCAGAAAACCGATGATCGCCGGGACGAGCGCGGACGCGAGCGGCGCCAGCATGGTGAAGGAGAGGGCGCTGGCGATGACGAGGACGCGCGCATAGGAGAGGGCGCCGGCAATGCCTGCGCCTGCCGCAAGGTGCCGTGCACCCTCGGGCGCTTCCGCCGAATAGCGGGCGAAAGACAGCGTCAAGGCGGTCGACGAGACAAGCCCGCCCGCAGCCCCCGCCAACAGAACGCCACGGCCGGTGCCCATCAATCGAATCGCCATGTAGCCGGCAAAAGACAGGGCTGCGATGGTGATCGTCAACAGCCACAGCGAGTAAGGATTGAGCGCGCCCCAGGGATCGAGCGCCTCGTCCGGCAGCAGTGGCAGTGCAATTACCGTCATCGCAAGCAGCAACAAGGCGGCGCGGAGTTCAACCCACGTTAACCCTCTAAGAAAGCCGTGCAGGCTGTGGCGAGCCGCAAGAATTGCTGTCGTTGCGACGCCGCCGGCAGCCGCAGTAACGATGTCGCCGACGGTAGCCAGAACGCCGAGCCCGAACACCACAAGGGCGGCCACGACCGACGTGATGCTGTAGTCTTCGTCCTCCTTCGTCTCCTGCCACTTGCCGGCGATGTAGATGAGACCCAGAAGCACCGCGATTGCTGCGGGCAGAAGGGGGCCGGTCATGGACTGAAGTGTTCCAGCTATTCCGCCGAGAAAGCCGGTG
The DNA here is from genome assembly GCF_020166565.1 of Rhizobium sp. 3T7. Lineage (NCBI taxonomy): Bacteria > Pseudomonadati > Pseudomonadota > Alphaproteobacteria > Hyphomicrobiales > Rhizobiaceae > Rhizobium > Rhizobium sp. 3T7. The sequence goes on along the minus strand of NZ_JAIQXS010000034.1, from coordinate 37,831 downwards.
AGACCGAAGGTACGGATACCCGCCGTCCTGCCGCCCGCGCGAACCTCACGTTCCTGCCAGCCCCGCTCGACGCCGACGAGCAGGCCGATGGCAAGTGCGACACCGAGGCGCTGGAAAACTTCGATATGGTCCATGGCACGACGATATCGCCGCCGTGCGGGCGCGCAAGCGCAAATATCTGAAAGAATTGATGCATTGCGGGCCACCGCGCCCTCGAATGCGGTTCTCTCAGCATTTCTTGAGCGCCGGCGCGCGGGCATTGTTCGATCACCAGGGCGTTTTTGCCATCATTCTCGGCATGGAACCACTCGCTGTTCTGGAAAACTGACCCGCTTGCTGCTATTGGCCCATAAATTTGACCAAAGGAGAGAGCGATGATCCAGACGACATTCACCGACCGCGCCGTGATGGCGGAACTCGTTGCGAAGATGCTCTGGGAGATCAAGGCGGTGCACTTCAACGCTGCCCAGCCCTACAAGTTCGCCTCCGGTATGGCGAGCCCCGTCTACATCGATTGCCGCAAGCTTCTGTCCTTCCCGCGCGTCCGCTCGACCGTCATGGACTTTGCCACCAGCGTCGTGTTGCGCGAGGCCGGCTTCGAGCAGTTCGATTGCGTGGCCGGTGGCGAAACCGCGGGCATCCCCTTTGCCGCACTGCTCGCAGATCGCCTCAGCCTGCCGATGATCTATGTGCGCAAGCAGCCGAAGGGTCACGGTCGCAACGCGCAGATCGAAGGCAACATGCCGGAGGGCTCGCGCGTCCTCGTCATCGAGGACCTGACGACGGCCGGTGGCAGCATGTTCAAGTTCATCGATGCTGTCCGTGCCGCCGGTGGTGTGGTCGATCACGGTATCGCGCTCTTCTATTACGGCATTTTTGACGAAGGCGCCCTGCGCTTTGCCGACGGCAAGGTCAAGCTGCACTATATCGCCACCTGGCGCGATGTGCTGGCGGTCGCCAAGGCGCAGAAGCTGTTCGACGAAAAGACATTGAGCGAAGTGGAGGCCTTCCTCGATGCGCCCCTCGCCTGGTCGGGACGCAATGGCGGCATTTCATCACTTTGAATGAAGAATTGCGTCGCGGCGCTTTGCTTTTGCCACGAAATTATCTAATCGATTTGGACATCGATGGATCGTAATGCTTGGGAGGCCGGAATGATTTTGTGCTGTGGCGAAGCGCTGATTGACATGCTGCCGCGGGAGACAACGCTCGGCGAGAAGGGCTTTGCGCCATACGCCGGGGGTGCGATCTTCAACACGGCGATCGCGCTCGGACGCCTCGGCATCCCAACGGCCTTCTTCACCGGTCTTGCCGACGACATGATGGGCGAGATCCTGCGCGATACGCTGAAGGCGAGTAATGTCGACTTCAGCCTCTGCGCCATCACCCCGCGCCCGTCGACTGTCGCGTTCGTCAAGCTGGTCAACGGCCAGGCGACCTATGCTTTCTACGATGAAGGCACGGCCGGCCGCATGATCACCACCGACGATCTGCCCGCACTTGGCAACGATTGCGAAGCATTGCATTTCGGCGCGATCAGCCTCATCCCCAGCCCCTGCGGCGAGACCTACGAGGCACTGCTCGAGCGCGAGTGCGACAAGCGCGTCATTTCGCTGGATCCCAACATTCGCCCCGGCTTCATCAAGAACAAGGAAGCCCACATGGCGCGCATCAAGCGCATGGCGTCCAAGTCGGATATCGTGAAGTTCTCCGACGAGGACCTGGAGTGGTTCGGTCTCGAGGGCAACCACGACGATCTCGCCGCCTACTGGCTGCAGCAGGGCGTCAAGCTTGTCGTCATCACCAAGGGTGCGGAAGGGGCGTCCGGCTACACCAAGGAACGTAAGGTCACCGTGCCGAGCGAGCGCGTCACCGTCGTCGATACTGTTGGCGCGGGCGACACCTTCGATGCCGGCGTGCTCGCCTCGCTGAAGATCGACGACCTCCTGACCAAGGAAAAGGTTGCCTCGCTCAGCGAAAAGGCGTTGCAGAACGCCCTTTCGCTTGGTGCCAAGGCCGCCGCCGTCACGGTCTCGCGCGCCGGGGCCAATCCGCCCTGGGCGAAAGAAATCGGCCTCTGAACTATAGCCGATCGAGAAAGGCGAGCACTTCGCGGTTGAAGTGCTCGGGCCGCTGCAGCGGTGCGAAATGGCTGACTTCTGGTAGGAGGATCAGTTCGGCATCGGGGATGCTGCGTGCCAGATAATCGGCATGCTCCCGCTTGATGAACTCGTCATTCTCTCCGAGCACGACCGCGACCGGCACCTTGATGCCGGCGAGGTCGGCGGCCGTGTAGTTGGGCTCGCAGGCCATCATCTTTGACACGTCGGCCACGAAGCCATCGAAGGCATCGGACGTAGCAGATAGCGCCTGATAGTCCTTCCGATGGCGACTAAAGCAACGATCGATCACGGGTGTCGGCTTGAATTCAAGCGTGCCGCTGGGATCCATGTTGCAGGCGAAGAAAAACACACCGGAAACCCGCTCCGGCCGCTTATCGGCGAGGATCAGCGCCGTGCAGGCACCGTCGCTCCAGCCGACGAGGGCGGCGTTCGCGAGCGCCAGACGATCCATCACCGCAAGCACGTCGTCTGCCATCTGGGCATAGTGAAATGGCCGAGCATCGCGTGTGCTGCGGCCGTGTCCGCGGCTGTCAATAACGACCACGTGTCGGCCCGATTCGACCAATGCTGGCACCTGATATCCCCAGTTCCCGGCATTGCCGAGTCCGCCATGCAGCAGGATGACGGCGGGGCCGGAGCCGTAGCTCGCATACCAGATGCGAGCACCGTCGTTTTCTACGAAGCCAGCACGAGCTGCGGTGGGCAGCGGCGCGGCACCCTTCACTTCGAATGTTGCCAGCTCGTCGTCTGTTTCGATCATGCGTCTCTCCCATCGAACAACTGCAGTAAAGACGAAGAAATGTAGCCCGGTTCGACTGCTTCAAACAAAAAAGCTCACCCACATGAGATGGGCGAGCTTTTGAATCGCTTTGTGCGAGCGCTTACTTGGCGAGCTTCGCCAGTGCAGAAACGAGCCCCTGCGTCGAGGAATCGTGTCCGTCAGCGCTTTCCTTGCCTTCGACGACAGGCAGCAGGCCGGTCGCCAGTTCCTTGCCGAGCTCAACGCCCCACTGATCGAAGGAGTTGATGCGGAAGAGCACACCTTCAACAAAGACTCGGTGCTCATAGAGCGCGATCAGGCGACCCAGCGCATAGGGCGTCAGCTTGTCGTAGACGAAGGTGATGGACGGGCGGTTACCAGTGAAGACGCGGTGTGGCGCGATGAAATCGGCCTTTTTGTCGTCCATACCCTTGTCGGTCAGCTGCTTCTTCGCCTCTTCGAAGGTGCGGCCCTTCATCAGGGCTTCGGACTGGGCGAGCACATTTGACATCAGAAGCTGGTGCTGGTGGCGCAGATTTGGCTCGAAGGCGTTCGCCGCGATCATGAACTCGGCCGGGATGACGCTCGTGCCTTGGTGGATGAGCTGGTAGAAGGCGTGCTGGCCGTTGGTGCCGGGCTCGCCCCAGACAACCGGACCGGAATTGCCTTCAACCGGCGTGCCGTCGATCGTCACGCCCTTGCCGTTCGATTCCATGTCGAGCTGCTGCAGATAGGCCGGGAAGCGCGACAGGCGCTGGTCGTAGGGCAGGACCGCACGGGTCGGGTAGCCAAGTACATTGCGGTGATAGTAGCCGATCAGGCCGAGCAACATTGGCAGGTTCTGGGTGATCGGCGCCGTGCGGAAGTGGTTGTCGACGGCATGGGCGCCCTCGAGAAACTTGATGAAATTGTCCGGTCCGATCGCGATCATGATCGGCAGGCCGATCGCCGACCACAGGGAATAGCGACCGCCGACCCAATCCCAGAAGCCGAAGACGCGTTCGCTTTCGATGCCGAAGGCAGCGACCTTGTCGAGTGCGGTCGAAACGGCAGCGAAATGATGCTGGACGGCAGCCTCGCCGAGCGCATCGGCGATGAACTTGCGGGCCGTCTGTGCGTTCGTCATCGTCTCCACGGTGGTGAAGGTCTTGGAGGCGACGATGAAGAGCGTCGTCTCGGGCTGAACGAGCTTCAGCGTATCGGCGATATGAGCGCCGTCGATGTTGGAAACGAAATGAGCGCGGGGGCCGTCATGGAAGGGTGCCAACGCCAGCGTTGCCATCACGGGACCGAGATCGGAGCCGCCGATGCCGATGTTGATGACGTCGGTGATCGCCTTGCCGGTCGCCCCCTTGAGGCTGCCGGAGCGGATGCCGTCGGCGAACTTGCTCATGGCGGCGAGCACGGCGTTGACGTCAGGCATGACGTCCTTGCCGTCGGCCAGGACCGGCGTGTTGGAGCGGTTGCGCAGCGCAGTGTGCAGGACAGCGCGGTTTTCGGTGAAGTTGATCGCCTTGCCGGCGAACATTTCGTCACGCTTTGCTTCGACGCCGCCCGTTTCCGCGAGCTTGACCAGGAGAGCCAGGATCTCGTCGTTCACGGCCGTCTTGGAATAGTCCATCAGGAGGTCGTCGAGCGACACGCTGAAGTGCGAGAAACGCTGCGGATCGGCGGCAAAGGCGGCGCGCAGGTCGGTCGCTTGGGTGGCGGCCGCAGTGCTCTTCAATTGTTCGACGATGGCATTCATGGGAGGCTCCTTTGCAGGGCGAGAGGGTCGCGGAAACTATTCGCTTTGCAGGGCGCAAATCAAGTTCGGCGACCTGTCGAAACGCAAAAAAGCCATCCGAACAAACGGATGGCTCTCAATTTCACGCAATCGTCAAACTTAACCGCGCAGATCCTTGCGCAGGATTTTTCCGACCGGTGTCTTCGGCAATTCAGTGCGGAATTCCACGAAGCGGGGGCGCTTGTAATTGGTCAGGTTTGCAGCGCAATGGGCCTTCACGTCCGCCTCCGTCAGCGCCGGATCCTTGCGCACCACAAAGAGCTTGACGGCCTCGCCGGAATGCCCATCGGCAATGCCGACAGCTGCCGCTTCGAGGATGCCGGGATGCATGGCCGCTACTTCCTCGATCTCGTTCGGATAGACGTTGAAGCCGGAGACCAAGATCATGTCCTTCTTGCGGTCGACGATCTTGGTGTAGCCGCGGGCATCCATGAAACCCATGTCGCCGGTGCGGAAATAGCCGTCCGGCGTCATCACGCGCGCCGTCTCCTCCGGCTTGTTCCAATAGCCAGCCATCACCTGCGGACCGCGGATGCAGATTTCGCCGATCTCGCCAAGCGGAAGCGAATTGCCGTCCTCGTCGCGAATGTCGAGCTCGGTCGATGGGATCGGCAGACCGATCGAGCCGGTGAACTCGGCCGAATCGAAGCGGTTTGCCGTTGCTACCGGCGAGGTTTCGGAGAGCCCATAGCCTTCGGTAATATGCGAGCCGGTGATCTTCATCCACCGCTCCGCAACCGGCCGCTGTACCGCCATACCGCCGCCAAGCGACATCACCATGGAGGAGAAGTCGACCTTGGCGAAATCGGCATTGTTCATCAATGCGTTGAACAGCGTGTTGAGGCCGGGGAATATATGGACCTTGACCTTGCCGAACTCCTTGACCAGCGCCGGAATATCGCGCGGGTTGGCAACGAGGATGTTGTGCGCGCCGAGCGACATGCCCATCAGCGAATTCACCGTCAGCGCAAAGATGTGATAAAGCGGCAGGGCACAGAGGAAGTTCAGCACTTCTGGCCGCTGCTTCTTGTCGAAAGCCGATTGTAGCCAGAGTTCCAGCTGGAGCTTGTTGGAGAGCAGGTTCTTGTGCGTTAGCACCGCGCCCTTGGCGATCCCCGTGGTGCCGCCCGTGTATTGCAAGAAGGCGATATCGTCGCCCTTGATGTTTGCCGGTTTCAGCGCCTTGCCGGCGCCTTCGGCCAGAACCTGCTTGAAGGTTTTGTGCTGTGGGATGGACCAGGAGGGAACGAGCTTCTTCACCTTGCGCACGAGCAGGTTGACGATCAGTCCCTTGGCGCCCAGCATTTCGCCGAGCGAGGTGACAACGACATGGCGCACGTCGGTCTTCACAAGCACCTGCTCCACCGTGCGGGCGAAATTTTCCAGCACGAAGATCGCCTTGGCGCCGGAGTCCCGCAGCTGATGCTCGAGTTCGCGCGGCGTGTAGAGCGGATTGACGTTCACCGCGACAAAGCCGGCGCGCAGGATGCCGTAGACGGCGACGGGGTTCTGCAGCACGTTCGGCATCATGACGGCGATGCGGTCGCCCTTCTCGAGGCCGAGACCCTGAAGCCATGCCGCGATCTTCCGCGTCTGGCTTTCAAGCTTGCCGTAGCTCAGCGTCTTGCCCATGCTGGAAAAGGCGGTGCGATTGGCATAGCGCGCGCAGGATTTCTCAAGCAGTTCCGCCAATGATTCGTATTCCAGCGGGGGAAGCTCCGCCGGCACGCTGTCGGGATAGGTGGCAAGCCAGGGTTTTTCGGGCTTCGCACCGCCTGGATGGACGGAAATGCTGTTCATCTTGTCTCTCTCCCTATCGCTGCCGGCCGGTCCCACCGGCAAGCCGATTGGACGATCCTCCATCTTCCAACGCGGCAGCTTATGTCATCGCCTGAACGGTTCAAGCCGAGAATAGAGTTACACTAACCTTGACGTAAACGTCAATAACGCAGAGCCGGAGGTCGTGGTGATAAAATTGGGAACATCGAGTTCAGGGCAGCGTTTTGAAGCTGTAGGCCAACCACAAGGAAACAAAGGAGGTGCACCATGCTGCATCAGAACGCTGACAATACCAGCCGTGACCCGAATGTGAAGGATACGCCGACGTTGATTGCCAGCGACCGCGTGGAAGGCACCCGCGTATATGGCGCCGATGGCAAGCATATCGGCTCGATTGAACGATTGATCCTAGGCAAGCAGGACGGCCGCGTCGCCTACGCCGTGCTCGAGTTTGGCGGCTTCATGGGCATTGGCCGCGATCACTATCCGCTGCCGTGGGCAAAGCTGTCATACGATACCCAGCTCGACGGCTACCGCATCGACCTGACCAAGGAGCAGATCGAAGGCGCGCCGAGCTATGCGGATGATGATGACACCTGGTACAACGATAATGGCCGCCGAGTGTATGACTACTATGGCGTGCCGCCCTACTGGATGTAACGTCGTCCGCAGGCGCGCGGTCCATTGATCGCGCGTATATGCGCTGCGCCAAAAGCGCCCTTTGGCACTTGGCGTGGTAAAACGACCTGGATGGGCCCCGTCGCGGACGGGGCCTTTTCAGTTTGTGGCAACGAGGTCGTTGGCAGAGCGCAGCAAAGCGCCAATGGTGATATCGCTTGCCGAGAGCGCCGTTGCAGTCCGCAACGCGAATATGTGGCTTTCGCCCGGAAGTAGCGTTATCAGCATGGAATCGACGACGGCATCAGGATCGAGCCGATCTGCCATCAAGCAGAGATCCTTCAGGAAGGTCACAGCTGTTACTTTCACCTCATAGCCATCCGCGGATGGGCTGACCTCGATCGATGCCTGCGGCGCCGGCAGCTTCAGGTCGACATCCTCGACGAAGTAGTGGAAGGCACGGCGGTCGAGCATCTGCGCGACGACGAGCTCATCGATTGCGTTGTCCGGCGTCGCGATGTCAGCCGGCAGCGAAAACTCCTTCGCGTCGAAGCGGTCGCAGAGCAGTCGCCAGAACTCGAATTCGGCCAGCACTGTTCCGTCAAGCCGCAGGCGCTTGCCTGAGATCTTCGCACGCCAGAAGAGGGTACGTTCGTTGACTGCCACCGCCGCCAGTCCGCTGCTGCGCGGCTGGATCGTCAGCAGCCTCGGATCGAATGCCTGTTGCATGGCATACCAGAGCGGCTTGCGGCGTCCGGCCGAATCGAGTGCCGCCCAGGAGGTGACCGGCCAGCAATCGTTGAACTGCCAGACGACGGCGCCTTTGCAGACAGCGCGGTGCGAGCGCATGTGCTCGATCGCGAAGCGGATGGCGCGCGCCTGGCTTAGCTGTGTGGCGAAATGCCAGTCGTCCATGGTCCGCGGCGCCGGAAGATGCCCGGCGAGGCCGCGGATCAGCTTGTCGTTGCCTTGCGTCGCCTTCTGATGGTGGAAAACGCCGTTCGAGGTCGGTGTCAGCGGCGTATCATGGACGCTTTCCTCGATTGTCGCCCAGTTGGGTGGCGCCTGCCAGCCGAACTCTGAGCAGAAGCGTGGGATGTAGTTGCGATAGACCTCGTAGCCGACATCATTCCAGGCATCCCAGATATGCTTGCAGCCATGTTCATCGGCGTTCGGCTCGATCTCCATCGTCCCGGAGTAGGGGCTGCCGGGATAATACGGCCGATCCGGGTCCAGCTCAGCACAGAGTTTCGGCAGAACATCGAGATAGTAGCCGAGTCCCCAGCTCACTCCATCCTTGATGATCGGACGCCAACCCCACTCGTAAAAGCCCCAGATATTTTCGTTGTTGCCGTTCCAGACGATAAGCGACGGGTGCGGCATCAGGCGCATGACGTTGTCGCGCACCTCCGCTTCGACCTCACTGCGCAAGGGCTCTTCTTCGGGGTAGGATGCGCAGGCAAACAGGAAGTCCTGCCAGACGAGCATCCCGGCGCGGTCGCAGGCTTCGTAGAACTCGTCGCGCTCGAATATTCCGCCGCCCCAGACACGCAGCAGATTGATGTTCGATGCCTTGGCCTCCTCAATCCGGGAAGCATAGCGCTCGGTGGTCACCCGCGATGGGAAGCAGTCGTCCGGAATCCAGTTCGCGCCGCAGAGGAAAAGTGGGACGTCGTTGACAACGAAAGTAAATGCGGAGCCGTGTTCGTCGGGTGCGGTATCCAGCCTCACCGAGCGGAAGCCGATCTCTTTCGAATAGCTATCGAGTAAGTCATTGCTTACGCTATCGCGTAGTTCAATCTGCAATGGGTAGAGCGGTTGTGCGCCGAGATGATGCGGCCACCAGATCCGCGGAGCAGTGACACTCAGCCGAAACTCGACCTCATCTGCACCCTCCGCGAACTCGGCGACATGGCTGATGCCAGCAATGCTAGCGACGATCTTCGCGCCCTCGCCGGCGTGGCGCTCCACACGTGCTCGCACCGTCACAAGCCCGTCGCCGCCGGCAAGCGTTGCCGAAACCCGCGTTTCTGCAAGCCGAGCCCGTTCCCAGCTTTCCAGCCGCACCAGCTTCCAGATCCCCGCGGTTACCAGCGTCGGTCCCCAGTCCCAACCGAAGTTGCAGGCCATCTTGCGCATCAGGTTGCCAGGGCCGGGATAGTTGTTCGGCCGATAGCCGTAGTGCGCCTCCATCTCGGCACCGTATGCGTATGCCGAGCGGAATACCACGACGAGCTCGTTCGAGCCCTGCTTCAGTCGCTCCGAGACATCGAAGCGATAGGTGCGATGCATGTTGAAGGTTCGGCCGAGCTCCTCGCCGTTCAGGACGATCGTCGCGACGGTATCGAGGCCGTCGAACACCAGTTCGTGGATTTTTCCGGCGTCCGGTGACGCGTCTAAAGTGCAGCGATAGGTCCAGTCTTCCTTGCCGATCCAGTCGTTGGTGATCTCGTTGATGTCGAGATAGGGGTCGGGGATCAGCCGGGCGGCCAGAAGGTCGAGATGTACGCAACCGGGCACTTTTGCCGGAATCTCCGCCGGCAGGTCGCGTCGACCTGTAACGTTGCAGGAGAGAGTCCAGCCCCGGTTCAGTTCGGTCTTTTCGATCATGGGAAACTCTTAGAGATAACGGCCGTGGCGTTGCAGGACTTCGATCTTGTAGCCGTCGGGATCGGTAACGAAAAAGAACAACGCCAGCAGTTTGCCGTCGCGATTGAGTTCGACGATCTTGCCGGGGTTCAGGCCCGCTTCCATCAGACGCTTATGCTCGATCTTCACTTCCTGGACGGAGAGGGCAAGATGCCCATAGCCATTGCCGAGATCATAGGGTTCAGTGCGCCCCTTGTTGACCGTCAGCTCCAGCTCGAAGCCGGTTTCGTCGTTGCTCATGTAGATCAGGGTGAAGGTATCGAAGTCGATGCGATCGGCGACTTTGAGGCCGAGAACCTTGCCGTAGAACTCGACCGAGCGCGCCTCGTCGAGAACGCGGATCATGGAGTGAATCATCTTGGCCAAGGCTGCCTCCCGTTGCCGATATCACGGCAGCCTTGGTAGCCGCCGCCTCAGGCCGGGCGCAAGCCAATTCTTTGCCTGATGGCGTTTTCGACAAGCCCCATCGCATCATAGATCAGTACTGCCATCAGGCCGACGATCAGACCACCTTGCAGGATGAAGGCGGTATTGTCGGAAATCAGCCCGGCGATGATGACTTCGCCAAGGCCCTTGGCCGCCACCGTCGAGCCGATCGTCGCGGTGCCGATGTTGATGACGGTCGCAACCTTCAAACCCTCGAGGATCAGCGGCAGAGCAAGCGGCAGTTCCACCTGAAAGAGCCGCTGTGTGCCATTCATGCCCATGCCATCGGCGGCATCAAGTACGGAGGGGGAGACCTGCTTCAGGCCGGAGACGGTGTTCTCGAAGATCGGCAGCAGGCCATAGAGAAAGAGCGCGATCAACGTCGGACCGGCACCGAAGCCGGTTGCAGGCACGGCCAAAGCGAGCACCGCGACCGGCGGAAAGGTCTGGCCGGCATTGGCAATCGCCCGCGACAACGGCAGGAAGTCTTCGCCGCTCTTGCGGGTGACGAAAATGCCGCCGAGGATCGCAAGAACGGCGCTGCCCGCGATCGAGATCGCCACAAGAAAGAGATGCGAAGCGGCAAGCTGCGGAAGACTGTTTTGCGTGTAGACGGCCGGCGCATTGTTACTCGTCAACGGCACGAGCAGGAAGGACAGCCACTTCGTCCTGAACAGGAGGATCAGCAGCAACAGCAGTGCGACGACGCGGAAGAGGTTCGCGAAGAGGTGTTTCATGCCTTACGGCCCAGTTCGAGCAGCCGCGTCATCGAGATCGAGCCGATAGGCGCCCTGTCGCCATCCTGAACGGCGGCTTCGTCGACGCCTTGCCAGATCATCTCGGCCAGCGCGTCGCGCAGGCTGAGCGATTGTGGCAATGCGTAAGCCAGGCCTGACTTAGCCGGCTCCATGCTTTCCTTCAGCGGCAGCAGCGACATCAGTTTCAGCGCCCGGTCAGAGGTGCCGGTCAATTGCTGCACGAAGGGATCGGCCGGCTCGGTCAGGATCTTTTCCGGGGTCGAGCATTGCAGCACCTTGCCGGCGCTCATTACGGCGATCTGGTTGCCGAGGTGGAAGGCCTCGTCCATATCGTGCGTGACGAGGACGACGGTCGTACCGAACTGCTTCTGGATCGCGAGGAGATCGTCTTGCGCCTTGCCGCGGATGACAGGATCGAGCGCGCCGAACGGCTCGTCCATCAACAGCAGTTCCGGTTCCGCCGCCAGCGCTCGCGCAACGCCGACGCGCTGCTGCTGGCCGCCCGAGAGCTGATGCGGATATTTCTCGGCGAAGGTCGCCGGATCGAGGTTGAAGAGGCCGAGCAGTTCCTCGACGCGGGCTTTGATTTTTGCCGTGTCCCAGCCGAGAAGCTGCGGCACCGTCGCGATGTTCTGTGCGACCGTCCGATGTGGAAAGAGGCCGTGACCCTGGATCGCATAGCCGATCTTGCGGCGGAGTTCCGTCACTGGCACATCCATGATGTTCTGCCCGCCAACGAAGATCTCACCCACGGTGATCGGCACGAGACGGTTGATCATCCGCATCAGTGTCGATTTGCCCGAGCCCGAGGTACCGACGATGACGGTGATCGAGCCCTTCTCGACATCCATCGAGACGTTGTCGACGACGGTTGCCGCTCCGTAGCGCTTGGTAACGTTCCTGATCTCGATCATGCTCATGTGGCGGATCCCCGTATGCTGTCGATGACCGCATCGAGGATGACGGCCGACGAAAAGGCGAAGAAGACGGTCGGGACGGCGCCGAGCAGAACGAGGTCCATGGCCGTCTGACCAAGCCCCTGGAAGATGAAGATGCCGAAGCCGCCACCGCCGATCAGCGCTGCCACCGTCACCAGACCGATCGCCTGCACGAGGACGATGCGAATGCCGGTCAGGATGACGGGAAAGGCAAGCGGCAGATCGATGCCGGTGAGGACCTGTCGGCGCGTCAGACCCATGCCCGCCGCGGCGTCGCGGACCGAGGGATCAACACCCTGCAGACCGACGACCGTGTTGGCGACGATCGGCAGGAGCGAATAGAGGATGAGCGCGATCAGCGCCGGCGCAGCACCGATGCCGCGAATGCCGATGGAGGCAGCCGCCGGAACATGGGTCGCGAGATAGCCGAGCGGCAGCATCAGAATACCGAAAAGCGCAAGGCTCGGGATCGTCTGGATCAGGCTGAGACCCTGTAGCACGGCGGCACGCAGCTTCGGAACCCAGAAACACAGGATGCCGAGCGGCAGGCCGATGATGATCGCGGTCGCCAGCGAGCCGAATGCGAGCAGCATATGGGCCAGCGCCTCGGTCCAGAATTGCGCGGATCGGGTCGCGAATTCCTTCATGATTGAAAGATTGTCGAGCAGACCCGAGGTGAGGAAGGTGCCGAGCAGGCCGGTGTAGGCAGCAAGAGCCGCAATCCGCATCCACGGGGTAAGCCTGATCTTGACGAGTGCGTCCGAGATGATGAGCCCGATGACCGCGAACAGCAGCCAGAAGCCGCCGCCAGGCGTCATGCGTGCGGCATTGCTATTCGGTGGCGTGAATACCGCGGCCGCAAGCCCGATCGTCGCAAGCAGCGCCGCAAATGAGAGGGTCGCGATCACCAGCCGCAGCAGCGCGTTTTGCAGAAACAGAACGGCCAGTGCGGTGACGATTAGGAGGATTGTCAGGATGATGGCGGACGGCTGGTTCAGAAGCTGCGTCAGCAGCATGGGCTTTCCGGCGGCGATGCGGTTTGCCTTCACATAGATGAAAGGCAGGAGAGCAGTTGCGACGATGCCGGCCGTCACCAACACCACGCCGAGCCGGTCCAGCTTGCGGACCGCTAAGGTTTCTTCCATCGATCCATCCCTGTCCGGTCAGAAATGATGCTCCGCCCGCGGGCGGAGCATCGGCGACGAGATTACTTCAGGAAGCCTTTTTCCTTCAGGTAGCCTTCGGCAACGGACTTCGCCGGTTCGCCATCGACTTGGATCTTGCCGTTCAGCTTGCGCAGTTCATCGGCGCTGAGGCTCTTGAAGATCGGTGCGAGGACTTCCTCGATCTTCGGGTTTGCCTTCAGCACTTCTTCGCGGATGATTGCGGTCGGCGCATAGACCTGCTGCACGTTCTTGTCGTCCTCGAGAACGGTCAGTTCGGCGGCTTCGATCGCACCGTCCGTGCCGTAGACCATGGCCGTGTTGGCGCCATTCGTCTGGTCGGCTGCGGCCTTGATGGTCGCGGCCGTGTCACCGCCCGAAAGAACGATTTCCTGATCCGGTTTCAGCGTGAAGCCGTAGGTCGTCTGGAATGCCGGAAGCGCGCCGGCCGAGTTGATGAACTCGGCGGAAGCGACCAGCTTGGCAACCCCGCCGCCGGCGACCCATTTTCCGAAATCCGACATGGTCTTCAGGTTGTTCGGGCCGGCGACATCATTGCGCACGGCGAGCGCCCAGGTGTTGTTCGCCGGAGAAGGCGTCAGCCAGACGATCTTGTTGGCGTCGTAGTCGAGCTTCTTCGCCAGGTCGTAGCCCTGCTGAAGATTCTTCCAGGCCGGGTCGTCGGCCTTGTTGAAGAAGAAGCCGGCGTTACCTGTGTATTCCGGATAGATATCGATTTCGCCGGCGGTGATCGCCTTGCGAAGAACCGGCGTCGTACCGAGCGCGACGCGGTCCTGCGTCTTGATGCCGTTTGCGTTGAGCGCCAGCACGATGACGTTGCCGAGCAGCGTGCCCTCAGTATCGATCTTCGATGAAACGACGACGTCTGCAGCGTCGGCCGCGCCTGCCGCAAAAGCGGAGAGCGAAACGGCAAGAGCGAATTTCTTCAGCATGGATTGTCCCCTTGATTTACACCGTTTGACTGCGCGGAAAGCCCCGGCGGAAGGCTCCCACGTATAAAATCACCGGCGAAAGCAGCCCCGCTACGATCGTGCCGGAAATACGTGCGTGATGGAAATAGCGTTCGCGTTCAAAAAATCGATGCAGGCCTCTCCAGTTTTGCGGTCGCGGCGTGATTATGGCGGTGAATGCAAACGCTTGCGCGAAAATGCATTTCCTTTTCCATCGCCGCCGCGATTTGTTTTTGTTCCCTTGCGCGTTTCCGCAGATGTCCGGTGCTCTTTCTATGGTTCTACTGCCACGCCCGGTTTTGTACTTGGCAGGAACGATAGCCGCCTGATTTCCCGGCAGGGATATCTTTTTTAGCGAACACATCATATCGTTCGATTTTTCATATCGTTACGGAGAACGCGGTTGCAGCTCGGCACGTTGTATGTTGCTAGTCACGTGCTCTCGTCCGGGTCGGTGAGAGAGACGGCACGAAACCTTTCACTCGCGGCATCGACGGTTTCGACAGCAGTCCGCAGCCTTGAGACCGAGCTTGCGCTCAAACTGACCGAGCGCAGTTCCGGCGAGCTTGCGACGCTGCTTGCCAGCGACGACGTCCGCGAAAAGCTCCTGCCGATTGTGCACTCGGCGGAGGATCTGGCGGAATGGATTGGGACAGACAAGCCGTCGCGCCTGCCGATCAAGATCGCCACCATGGAGCGGTTTCTCGAGGTCGCCGACCAGGGCAGCATCAACCGTGCGGCGCGGCGGCTGAAGCTTGGTCAGCCGCAGCTTTCGCTTCAGATCGCGACTTTGGAGAAGGCGCTGGGTCATCGCCTGTTCGAGCGGCAGGCTCAAGGCTCTGTGCTAACTGAGCAGGGCCACCAGGTCTATGCCATCTTCCAGGCCATCGCTCAGAGATGGAATGATTTGAAGGCATCCTCCGACGAGCGCTATCAGCGCACCGCGCGGGCGCTTCGCATCGGTTCGATCATCCCAACAGGATCGGAAAGTTGGGTAGCGCGATGCCTTGGCACGCTGGTTGCGGAGTGGAATGCCAGCCGCAGCAAGAACGCGATCTCGCTGGTACTGATGACCGCGGATGATTTGCGGGAAGCTCTCAAGGCCGGCCGTATCGATGTTGCAATTCTCGACTCCGTCTTCGGCCTCGAGCGCTTCCGACACCGTGAATTGCTACAGACGAACATGGTTCTTATCGCACCGCCGCAGAGCCGCGAGCGGACAGTGGCTGAACTTGTCGAAAATTACGCGATCTGCACGCCGAGTTCCCGGACGGGCCTCGGACACGCCACGATGGCGCTGAGCCACGAGCGCGTCAACAATCGCCGCTACCGAAACCGGGATATCACGGCGGCTGACTCGCTGCCTGTCATCGTCGACCTTGTGGCCAATCACGGCTACATCTCGTTTCTTGGCCGCGTCAGCGCCATGCCCATCGCCGACAAAGTTCGGATCGTCGAGCTCGATCAGTATATTCCGATGTCCTATCACGTCGCCTTCAACCATCGGAAAGCTTCGGCTGACGCGAGTGCAATGATCATCGACGCCGTCGCCAAAATAATTGCCAGGCCCATCGCGCAGGAGAGCGCCTTCGCTTAAAGAGACAGCGGCGGACAAGGAGATTCGAGCGTGACCGTTTTGCTGGAAGTATGCGTCGACAGCCCGCAGGGCCTTGCGGCTGCGATCGCCGGCGGTGCCGGTCGCATTGAGCTCTGCTCGGCTCTGGAGCTTGGCGGACTGACGCCGGTTGCGGGCCTGATGCAGGCTGCGGCCGCTGCACCTATTCCTGTCTATGCGATGATCCGGCCGCATGCCGGGCCCTTCGTATTCGATGCGGCCGACGAAGAAGCGATGATGGCCGATATTGACGCCGTGCGCGCCTTCGGCCTCGCCGGGGTTGTCATCGGCGCCAATCTTTTGGACGGTACACTGGATGTACCGCTGATCAGCCGGTTAAAGGCTCGCGCCGAGGGACTTGGATCGACCCTTCACCGCGCCTTCGATCTCGTCCCTGATGCTGATGCAGCTTTGGAACAGGCGATCGAGCTTGGCTGCGAGCGCGTTCTCACGTCCGGCTGTGTGCCGAAGGCGATCGACGGCTTGGAGACCCTGGGTCGTCTCTCCCGCAAGGCCGCCGGCCGCGTCTCAATCATGCCCGGCAGCGGCGTGCGTCCCGGCAACGTGGGCGACATACTAAGGGTTACGGGCGCAAGCGAGGTTCACGCCTCCTGCAGCTCACGGGTCGACAGCATCGATCCAAGGGCAGTTACCTTCGGCTTCGCAGCCGCGACGACGAACCGGACGGATGCCGACGTAGTCCGTCAAATGCGGGCGGCGATCGACGCGCTTGTCTTATGATTAGTTTCATCACCGGCGGCTCGACCCCGCCGGTGATAAGAGGGGATGGATCGTCGACGCGCTGACCTTGATGACCGCCTTGATCAGGCCGCTCTTTTCGTGGGCCCAGCGTGCCAGGTCACGCGGCGCGTCCGCCAGCGTCGTGCGGTGAGTGATCAGCTGCTCGACGGGCACGAGTCCTTTGGCGATCGAATCCGCGACATGCTCGAAATCCACGCGCGTTGCGTTGCGGCTACCGATCACCGTCATTTCACGCTTATGAAACTCCGGATCGGAGAAACGGATGTCGTCCTTGACGACGCTGACGAGCACAAGCGCGCCGCCATGGGCGACGAAGCTGAAGGCCTTCTCCATCGACGGGCCATAGCCGGTGGCATCAAAGACGACGTCAAAACCATCGCCGTCAGTCTTCGCTTTGACAGCTTCGGAGACACCTTCGCCGGCAACGATGCCTGAGGAGAAGTTGAACCGGTCAGCAGCCATCTGCAGTCGCTCCTGACTGGTGTCGAGCAATGTGACCTCATGCCCGGCAATCCGCGAGAAGATCGCGGCGCCTAGCCCGATCGGACCGGCACCGATGACCAGTGAGCGTGATCCGGCCGGCGCCATGGAACGGCGGACCGCATGGGCGCCGATTGCGAGGAACTCGGTGGTGGCTGCGGCCTCCAGGCTCACGCCCTTTGCAGCATAGAGATTGCCGGCCGGCACCGTAATCTCGTCGCAGAACGCTCCGTCCGTGTGCACGCCCAACACCTTGATGTCGGTGCAGCAATTCGGCTTGCCCTGGCGGCAGGCAACGCAGCTGCCACACGAAAGATAGGGGTTGACGATGACGGGCGTGCCGACCGCCATGGCAACACCGTCGCCTGTTTCCAGAACCGTCGCGGAGATCTCGTGCCCCATCACGCGCGGATATTCGAGAAACGGATGCTTGCCCTCGAAGA
Source organism: Rhizobium sp. 3T7 (assembly GCF_020166565.1). Lineage (NCBI taxonomy): Bacteria > Pseudomonadati > Pseudomonadota > Alphaproteobacteria > Hyphomicrobiales > Rhizobiaceae > Rhizobium > Rhizobium sp. 3T7. The sequence goes on along the minus strand of NZ_JAIQXS010000034.1, from coordinate 20,560 downwards.
TGTGGTAGTCAGTGCCACAGATACCGACATGGCTGACCGCAAGGCGGACCCAGCCGGCTTCAGGCGCGCCGGGGGAAGGGCGTTCCACGAGTTCGAGGACACCGGGTTCTTTGCAGAGCACTGCTTTCATCATGGTCTCGCATTCCTGAAATGGAAGAAGCCGGCCTCGGCTCCGGCTCCGTATATCGTTGCCTGCTTACGGGTTGCGGCGGCGGCGCAGTTGATCGAAGTAGACGATAACGATGATCAGCAGACCGGTGATGATGCGTTGCCAGAACGAATTGACGTTGAGCAGGTTCGCACCGTTGTTGATGGTTGCCAGAATGAAGGCGCCGATGAGCGGCCCGTGGACCGAACCGACAGCGCCGAACAGACTGGTGCCGCCGATCACCGAGGAAGCGATCGCCTGCAGTTCCCATCCGTCGGCCTGCGTGGCGTTGCCGATCGCGATACGCGAGGCAAGCAGAACGCCGACGAAGGCAGCGAACGTGGCCGAGAGGATGTAGGCGAGGTAAATGATGCCGTTCACCCGGACGCCCGACAGGCGGGCCGCTTCACGGTTCGAGCCGACGGCGAAGAGATAGCGCCCCCAGCGGCTCAGATGCAGGAAGATGTAGGACGGCACCGCGACGAGAATGACCATCCAGAACAGGCTCGGCACTCCGAGGAAGTCGGCGCGGGCAAAGTTCGTGAAGGGCTCGTTGACGATGTTGATCGTCGAGCCGTTGGTGATCAGAAGCCCGAGGCCGCGCAGCGACGTGAGCGTTGCCAGCGTGATGATGAAAGGCGGCAGTCCCATTTTGACGATGCCGAAGCCATGGAACACCCCGATGCCGACGCCGATCAGCAGCGTTATCAGGATGGACGCCCAGACCGGCACGCCCGCCTGCAGCAGCCAGGCAAGGATGACGCTGGTGAAGCCGACGATCGCTCCGACCGAAAGGTCGATGCCGGCGGTGATGATCACGAAGGTCTGGCCAAGAGCCAAAATCGCCGTCATTGCGCCTTGGCGCAGGAGGTTGGAGATATTCAGTGGCGTCCAGAAGCTGGCAGTCACGAAGCCGAGAACGATCCAAAGGAAGGCCAGGAGCCCGATTAGAGTCAGGCCGAAAAGGATGTTCACTTTCCGACGCGGTGGCGGCGCGGCGATCTCGGTGGGGGTTGCGGTCATTGGTTCTCTCTCCCTCTTATTCTTTTAGACGCCGATCGCTTCGCTCAGCACTTCTTCATGTGTTGCGGCGTGGAAGTCGTGGCTCGCGACAAGCTGGCCGCGGCGGAAGACGTGCAGCCTATCCGCAAGCTCATAAACCTCGGGCAGATACGACGAGATCAGAATGATCCCGGCCCCCTGCTTCAGAAGCTTGGCGAACAGCCGGTAGATTTCCGCCTTGGTGCCAACATCGACGCCCACGGTCGGCTCGTCAAAGATGAAGAGCCGCGCGCCATAGCTCAGCCACTTGCCGATGACGACTTTCTGTTGATTGCCGCCGGACATGGCCGAAACCAGAACGCGCCGGCTGGGCGTCTTGATCGCGAGGTCACGGATCTGCTGGTCGGCATTCTGCGTTTCTTCGCTGTGGCTGATGACCGGGCCCTTGCTCAGCCGCTTGAAGACCGGGAGGTTGATGTTGAGCCCGATCGGCAGGTTGAGGCAAAGACCCTGGTCGCGGCGGCTCTCCGGCGCCAGCGCGATCCCGAGCTCCATCGCCGTGCGTTCGTTGTTGATATCGACCTTCTTGCCCATCCAGTGGATCTCACCGGCCGTCGTCTTTTCCCGGCCGAAGAGGCCCAGCGCGAATTCGCTTCGCCCCGCCCCGATCAGGCCGTAAAGGCCGACGATCTGCCCGGCCTTGACCGAGAGCGACACGTTGTCGAAGCCCGGCCCAGAAAGGCCGCGCACGTCGAGGATCGTTTCTCCGATCGGGATCTCTTCCTTATGATAGATCTGCTCGATCGAGCGGTTGATCATGAGAGCGATCAGCTCGGCCTCGTTCGTCTCGCCGATGGCGCGCGTGCCGACATGCGTGCCGTCGCGAAGCACCGAAACGCGGTCGGCGAGCTCGAACACTTCCTCCATGCGGTGGCTGATGTAGACGATCGTCACGCCTTCGCCCTGCAGGCGACGGATCAGCTTGAAAAGTTGGGCCGATTCCTGACGCGTAAGGTAAGCCGTCGGTTCGTCGAAGATCAGAAACTGCGTGCCGCGCATCGCCGCACGCGCCGTCGCGACGAGCTGCTGCTGGCCGATCGTCAGATCGGCGAGCGGGACGCCGGCGGGCAGCCCGAAGCCGAGATCGTCGAGCACGGCCTGCGCCATCTTCTCCATCTCTCTCTTGCGCATCAGGCCGTATTGATTGACTTCGTCGCCGAGGAAGAGATTGGCCGCGACTGTCAGATGGGGGCAAAGCACGACTTCCTGGTGGACGGCATTGATGCCGCGCGCAATCGCCTCGTTCGGCGTTGCCAGAGCGACCGGGTGTCCGCACCATAAGATCTCGCCGGCGGTTCTGGTGATGACGCCGGTCAGCAGCTTGATCAGCGTCGACTTGCCGGCTCCGTTCTCACCCACAATCGCATGAATCTCGCCGGCCAGAAACGTCATCGTCGCCGGCTTCAGTGCCTGAACGTAGCCGTAATTCTTCTGCAATCCCTTGAGTTCGAGGATCGGGGCGCCCGCCGGAATGCGGTTTCCCTCCGTCAGCGTGGCGCTGTCATCGTGGCGATGACTGACCTCTTCCAGGCTCATGGGCGTCTCCTTCTCGCGAATTGCCATCTCTCCACCGGCCGTCCGCGCTCCTCATGCGGACGATAACACAGGTGAAGGAAAGGCCGCGCGAGATTTCTCCCGCGCGGCCATCGTCAGATCCTTACTTGATCTTCGGGTTCAGCAGAGCGTCGATCTTCGGGTCGCTCATGTTGGCCTTGGTGACCAGGTTGGCGCCGGTATCGACCTTCTCTTCGACTTTCTCGCCCTTGGATACGGCGAGTGCGGTCTTCACACCGTCATAGCCCATGCGGTAGGGATCCTGAACAACGAGACCGGCAAGCGAGCCGTCCTTGAGGAAGCCAACCGTCTTGTCGTCGCTGTCGAAGGCGATGACCTTGATCTTGTCGCCGAGCTTGTTTTCCGCAATCGCCTGGCCGACACCTTGACCCAGGATGAGGTTCGAGGCGAAGACACCCACGAGGTTCGGATTGGCCGTGATCAGGTCGGTCATCATGTTGAGGCCGGTCGTCGCCTGGCCGTCACCGTATTTGTCGGCAATGACCTTCAGGCCGGGATGCTTCGTCTTTACTTGATCCAGGAAACCTTCGCGGCGCTGCTCAAGCGAGCCGACGCCCGGAAGGTTGGTAAGGATGACGACTTCGCCCTCTTCCTTGCCGGTCATTTCCTTAATGGCCGCGGCAAGGCCGTCGGCTGCGATGCGCCCGCCCTGAACGTTGTCGGTCGTTAGGAACGACTTAAACGCCTGGGAGTCTGCAGCCGAGTCGATGCCGATGATCGGAACGGACTTGGCGGCTTCATCGATCGGCTTGCCGAGCGCCTTGAACTCCGTCGGCGAGATCACGATGGCAGCCGGCTTGCCGGCAACGGCGTTCTCAAGAATGCTGATCTGGCCGTTGATGTCGGATTCGGCCTGTGCGCCGAGTTCCGGCACGTTGACGCCGAGATCCTTGCCGGCAGCGCGGGCGCCGGCCAGAACGATCTGCCAGTAGAAGGACGTCGTGTCCTTGACGATGATAGGGATCGTCACGTCAGCTGCGAACGACGTCACCGGCATTGCGGTGGCGATAACGGCAGCACCCGCGAGAGCCGTGAAGGCTCGGCGCGACAGAATGGATTTCATGCGCATGTAGTTCTCCTCCTAGGTGCGTTCTCCTCCAGGTAAACCGTACCGCTGAACGCAGGCGGACGATTTTTATCGATAAAAAACATTTACTACGAGAAGCTAGCCGAGCGAAAGTCAAATTGCAAGTAGCTTAGTAGGCTCGATTGTCGTTTCTTCGTTCGCCGTAAGTGTTTGTTTTTACGATTATTCAACCGCAGTATGAAGTTCTGTCAACCGCGATAGACTTCATACGGGTGAACGACGCCTTTCTTCAGAATCAAGTTGCCGTAGAGCCGGAATTCGGTCGTCGCCACGATATAGGCAGCGGTGCGCGCGCGCTCGTAAAAGGCAAAGCGTTCGAGAGAGGCGATCCTGAAGTCGCCAGCGCGCCTCGAGACGATTTCCTGAAATTCGGCACAAACTTCGGGCACGGCAGTCGGATCGCCGACCACCTCCATGCGCCACGCCGTTTCCGGCACGAACGTATCAAGCGGAAAATGCGTCAGGATGGCCTCGGCCATGTCGGTCGCGCTGACGCCGTCGGCGCGGATGACCTCTGGTCCCATCGTGCTCGACGGGAAGTTGGCGTCGGCAATCACGATGTCGTCGCCGTGTCCCATGCGAGCGATCGCCCGCAGCAGGTCGGGATTGAGGATGGGATGGATACCTTTAAGCATTGGCCAGTCCTTAAACACGCACAGCGTCTTCGCCGAGCGGCGGCGCGACGAGCGTCAGAGCGTCGAATTCCGGGAAGATGGAGTCCGGCAACGTGGGTTCGAAAAGCTCCATGTTGCGCTGCAGGCTTGATGCCTTGGCCGTGCCGATCAGCACGGACGAGACGAGCGGATCGCGCAGCGGAAACTGCAGAGCAGGGGCGGCCAGTGGCACACCGTGCTTAACGGCAATCTTTTCCATGCTCGCGACCTTGGCGAGCACGTCATCTGTCGCCGGCATGTAGTCGAAATGCGAGCCTGGCATGGGTCCGGTTGCAAGGATGCCGGAATTGAAGACGCCGCCGACAACGAGCGACGTACCCTTCTTCCGGCAGAGCGGCAGCAACTCGTCAACCGCCGATCGGTCGAGCAGGGTATAGCGCCCGGCCATCAGGATGCAGTCGATATCGGCATTGCGCATCACGTCAAGGCAGACCGGGACCTCATTGACACCAAGCCCGAAGGCCTTGATCGCTCCGGAGGATTTCAGCTCCTCCAACGCCTTGATGCCGCTATCTAGGAATTGCTTCTGGAGGATGGCGTTCTTGGCCGCACCATGGGTGTATCCGCCGATGTCGTGGACATAGAGGATATCGATCCGGTTCAGGCCGAGACGGGCGTAGCTGAACTCCACCGAGCGCATGATGCCGTCGTAGGAATAGTCGTAGTCGGCATCGAAGGAGAGCGGATCGACATAGCTATAATCGGGGACCGTCCCCGTCGGCACCGGGCGCAGCAGCCGGCCGACTTTGGTCGAGAGGACCCACTCCTTTTCCGGCTTGTCGCGCAGGAAGTCGCCGAAGCGACGCTCGGCAAGGCCGAGGCCATACCACGGCGCGACATCAAAATAGCGAATGCCGCTGTCCCACGCAGCCTCCAGCGTCTGGATAGCCTGCTCGCGCGGACAGGCCCGATACAGGCCACCGAGAGCAGCACCGCCGAAGCTCACTTCGGTCACCTCCAGCTCCGTCCTGCCGATGCTCCTCGTCTTCATCCTTCCTCCTGTGAAGACCTGATATTCCGTGTGGTTTAGAGCGTCGCCCCGAGATGCCACGGCACGAACTCATTGTCGCCGTAGCCGAATTCCTCGCTCTTCGTCTTCTTGCCCGACGCCGTGTCGATGATCAGATCGAAGATCTCGCGGCCCTTCGCGCTAATGGTTGTGTCGCCTGTTGCGATCGTGCCGCAGTCGATATCCATGTCCTCTTCCATCGAGGCATAGAGAGCCGAATTGCTGGAAAGCTTGATCGAAGGCGCCGGGCGGCAGCCGAAGCAGCTGCCGCGGCCGGTGGTGAAGGCGATCATGTTCGCGCCGCCGGCCACCTGGCCGGTTGCGGAAACCGGATCGTAGCCGGGGGTATCCATGAAGACCAGACCCGGCGCGCTGACGCGCTCGGCATAGCCATAGACGGCGGTCAAGGGCGAGCGACCGCCCTTGGCGACGGCGCCAAGCGATTTTTCTAGAATGGTCGTCAGGCCGCCACGCTTGTTGCCGGGCGAGGGGTTGTTATCCAGCGATGCGCCATGCAACGCCACATATTTCTCCCACCAGGCGATCTTATCGTCGAGCTTGCGGGCAACCTCATCGTTGACGGCCCGACTGCGCAGCAGGTGCTCCGCACCATAGATCTCGGAGGTTTCGGAGAGGATCGCCGTGCCGCCGGCAGCCGCCAACAGGTCGGCTGCAACGCCAAGCGCCGGATTGGCGGTGATGCCGGAAAAGCCGTCCGAGCCTCCGCACTGCAGGCCGATGATGATATCGCTGATCGGCAGCGCCACGCGCTTTTCCTTGCCGACATCCTGAGCAATCTCGCGCAGCATGCCCATGGCGCGCTCGACGGCACGGCGCGAGCCACCGGCATCTTGGATGTTGAAATGGCGCTTGGAATTGCCGGCGCCGCTTTGGCCGTAGAGCGTGAGCTGGTTGACTTCGCAGCCGAGGCCGATCATCAGCACACCGCCGAAATTCACATGCCTGGTATAGCCGGCAAGCGTCCGGTGGAGGACCGCCATGCCATCGCCAGTAGAGCTCATACCGCAGCCCTGATCGTGCACGATCGGCACGAAACCGTCGATGCCATCGAAATGCGGAAGGATCGTCCGGTTGGCCTCGTCGGCGATCGCGCGACAGACCGTGGTGGAACAGTTCACGCTGGCGATGATGCCGATGTAGTTGCGTGTCGCAGAGCGGCCGTCGGCGCGACGATAGCCCATGAACGTGCGCGCTCTGTCTGCGGCGCTTGCTTCCTCGGGCGCCGAATTGGCCGTTGCCGCAAGACGATCGTTCTCGAAGTGCAGATTGTGGCTGTGAATATGGTCGCCGGCCTTAACGTCAGCCGTCGTCCGCCCGATCGCTTGCCCGTATTTGACGACCGGCTGGCCGAGCGGAATATCGGCCAATGCAATCTTGTGGCCGGGATCGATCTTCTCGCGGGTCTGGATGCCGGCGACCGTTGCGCCGGAGGGGATCGCCGCCGTTGCGACCGCAACGTTGTCGCCGGCAGACAAGATGATCCAGGGGTCCTTGGTCAACATTCTTCTCCCTAGGGAAACACTCGCTGCGTCGGCGAATGCTCATTGATTTTGTTTTTTATCTACAATAAACATTTTCAAGTCAACGGGATTATTGATCCTGTGGACGAGGGAGGCAAACAGCCGCATGCGATCCAAAATAAGATAAGGATTGCTGAGAGATAAGCTTCTGCCACGCTTCGTGCTGCGCTCCGCGGCCGGCCGTTCGTGTTGCCGAGGCAAGAGGGCGGAGCGCGTATGGCACGGCAGAATACAGTCTTCAAGGAAGCGTACAACCGCTATGCCGCGGCTTTGCGGACGGACGCCGCATTACCGTCGGAGCCCGAGATCGCGTCCCAGCTCGGCATCAGCCGCAGCACGGCGCGCGCCATCCTGACACGGCTCAGCGAAGCCGGTATCATTCGCTGGAACAAGCGCCAGAAGGTTGTCCTCCGGCAGCCGACCGAGGCCGATTTCTTCCCGACGGAAGAGACGGATTCGCTGCACGACATCATCGAGCGCAGCTTTATGCAGCGCATTCTGTCGGATGATGCTGCGCCCGGCATGCAGATCAACGAGTTGGAACTCGCCCGCGAAATCGGCACCGGCACCACCAGCGTCCGCGAGTTCCTGATCCGCTTTTCGCGGTTCGGCCTGATCGAGAAGCGGCCGAACAGCCACTGGATCCTCAAGGGTTTTACGCGTGACTTTGCGCTTGAACTCGCTGACGTGCGTGAGATGTTCGAGCTACATTCGGCCGCGGAATTCGGCAAGCTTCCGCCCGAGAGCGACGCGTGGCGCGCGCTATCGGACATCAAGGCCGAACACCAGGTGATGCTGCGCGATCTCGATACGCGCTACAAGGAGTTTTCCACCCTCGACGAACGCTTCCACCTGCTCATCCACGCAGCCTCGAAGAACCGCTTCATCGCCGATTTCTACGATGCGATTGCGATCATCTTTCACTATCACTACCAGTGGAACAAAGCTTTCGCCCGTGAGCGCAACGAACGCGCTATTTACGAACATCTGGATTATATCGCCGCACTGGAATCACGTGATCAGGCGGCGATTGATTTCGCCTGCCGCCTGCATCTGCGCTCGGCGCGGCAGACTCTGCTGCAATCGATTCCGCTGACGCCTTCCGACGAGTTTGAGGCAGAGCGTTAATCTAAAAAGAAAAACCCGGTCGGAGCCGGGTTTTAGTTCTGTCGGCACGCCTGCTGGGTGTCAGGCGAGGTCATCGTGGTGCTCACCGGCGGCGATGGAAGACCAACGAAGGAGAAAAGAACTGGTTCCTTGAAAAATGACGAGTCGACTAGCCGTTGCGAGGCTTTCCAGGCCAGTCTTTCAATTCTTCGCGAACACTGCGATCATACTGCTGGGCTTATACTGGCAAGAGCTGCTTTCTTCGATCGGAGGACAAGGATTGCGGTCCAAAGGATTGCTGAGTTGGGTGAGGAGTCGACCATTGTCGATTCAGTTCCTGTTTGCCAGTGGCATCCTGATCTTCTTCGCGACACTGATCTCGGGCTACGTCATCTCTGGAATCGTTGAGCAAAATGCCATCCGCAGCAAAGCCGGAGCCGCCGCGATATTCGTTCAGAGTATGACCGAGCCGTTAGTGCAGAAGCTGGCTTCGGCGGATGCCCTGCCGCCGGAGGATCTCGCCAGGCTCTACGATCTTTTCACCGATCCCATGTTGCGGGGACGTTTCCCGCATGTCGAGATATGGAAGCCGGATGGGACGGTTGCCTATTCGATCGCGCCGGACCTAATCGGTCGAAAGTTCCCTCTGCCTTCTGGTGCCAGGAGTGCGCTGGCAGGCGAGGTTGCGCTTTCCTTTGCCGACCTCGATGCAGGCGAACACGTCGTCCGCGATTTCCAGACACGTTATCTGGAGATCTATAGCCCACTGCGTGACAACTCCTCCGGCACGATCATCGCTGTCGCGGAGATACAGGAGGATCCTGCAACCTTCGATCACGATGTAGGATATGTGCGACTGGCAAGCTGGGTCGCGGTGGCTCTTGCCTCCTGCGCGATCCTGCTTTGTCTCTTCATGATCGTTCGCCGGGGCAGCAACACCATTGAGGAACAGCGGCGAGCCTTGAACCAACGCGCGGAAGATGCGGAGGCCGCGTCGCGCAAGCTCGCAGAATTGCAGGGCATCGCCCGTCAGGCCTCCATGCAGCTTGCCGAACGCAATGAAAAACTCATGCGTGGGGTTGGCGCGGATCTTCATGACGGCCCGGCCCAGCTTCTCAGCTTCGCACGCCTGCAGGTCGAGCAGGTCCGACAGGCCAAGACCGATCCTGCGCGCGAGGTGCCGCTCGCGACACTCGAGGAGTCGCTCGATAGTGCCCTGGCCGAGATCCGGGTGATCGCCCGATCGTTGATCCTGCCGGAGATCGAGCACCTTTCACCCAGTCGCATCATCGAACGCGCGATCAAGATGCACGAGAGCCGGTCTGGAACGAAGGTCGCTTCGACGGTCGTGTCGGAGGATATCGACATTCCGGCGGCATTGAAGATCTGCCTTTTCCGCTTCGTGCAGGAGGGGCTAAATAACGCCTATAGGCACGCTGGCGGCAACGGCCAGGAAGTTTGGTGCGAGATGAGCCGTGCACACATGAAAGTGGTCGTCTCCGACAGGGGCGCGCCGCAGGGCTTCGTCAAGCCGGCTACTCGAACGGGTGGCGGAATGGGCCTCCAGGGCCTGCGGCAGCGTATCGAGAGCCTGGGTGGCAGCCTGCAGATCGTCACCGCCGGCACGGGAACAAAGCTGATAATACTCTTCGAGCTTCGGGAGACAATCTGAATGGTGGTACCGGCCTCTGTCATTGTTGTCGATGATCACGCGCTCTTTCGCATGGGGGTGCTGCAGACGATTGCGCTCAGCGAGAACTTGCAGGTTGTCGCCGAAGGCGCGTCGAAGCAGGATGCGCTTGACCTCGTCGCGCTGCATCAGCCGACGATCGTGCTTCTGGATATTTCCATGCCGGGTGGTGGCGTGGCAGCGGCCCGCGAAATCCATGAACGATGGCCTGATGTGAAGGTTGTGATGCTGACCGTTTCGGAGGATGACCAAGATGCCCTCGAAGCACTGGAAGCGGGCGCTTCCGGCTATATTCTCAAGGGTATTGCCGCGACCGAGCTTTTGGATGCGTTGACGACTGTCCAGCGGGGTAGCACGTATCTTGCGCCGACGCTCGGCTCCAAGCTGGTTGCTGCAATGAGAGGGCAGACGCAGCCGAGAACGAAAGGCAATTTGCTGACGGAGTTGTCGGCGAAGGAGCGCCACGTGCTGGAATGTGTGGGGCGTGGCATGGGCAATCAGGCAATCGCCGAAGCGACCGGTACGACGTTGCGTACCGTCAAATTTCACGTCTCGCGGCTGCTCCGTAAGGTCAATGCGAAAAACCGCATCGAGTTGGCGCTGATCGCGCAGAAGACGACGGATGCCGCGCGCGACGGCGAATAGCCAACGCCCTCTCGGACTTTGGTCTGATAATACCGGGACCTCGGTCCAAGCATTGTGCGACTTTGGTGGCAGGAATGAACTGGCCTCTTGGTCGCGACATTCCTTGGACACTGTTCTGTAGATCACTGCACCTCGGGACCTGTACAACTTCAGACAGTCAACGATCGCCAGCCGATCGCAACGGAAAGAATGAGCGTTCTTTCCGAGGGGCGGCGTTTGCTTCGAGGACCGACATGGCTACGCAGAATCCGAATTTCACCGTCGATCAGGACGACCTTGCTTCCGGCAGCTGTGAAGCGCGTAATTCTCCCGCGGAAATATGACGCCGCACCCAGTGGGCGAGCTTTGCCAACGAGACATTCGCTTCGCGCTCAAGGTCTCCACCAGCACCAGTCTTGCGGGTCGGTATAACCAATCCGCGAACAATGTGAGGGCAACGCTTCTTCAGCATCTCCAGCGCCGGCGCAAGATCCGTATCATTGGTAACGAGCACGACCTGGTCGATCTCGCCGCTCAAGGCGTCATCACCGACAATCAGCATCCGCATCATCAGCTAAGGGTCAATCGAAGGACGGCCGGTATTGCCGTAGAAAGGCTGTAACCCGCGGCAAAACTTGGACCTTGGTCTAAGCAATTGCTAGACTAAGGTCTCAGCATAGAGCGACAATAGTGCCATCGGCGACTGGACCGTTGTCCGAGAGATTATGCGACCTAGTCCCCTCGCGTACAGATGCTCGAGCTTGCATACTCATAGACGATTGGTCCGTGGGGGCCACCAACTGTCTCGGCCATAGCTTCGGCGGCGTGTTCAGCCGGCAGCGCACTTCGTTTGGTGCGAAGGCGAAGCTTTGTCCAAGGCAAAGACGGCGAAGACAATCATTGGAGGGTGGCATGGTACAGTATATTCGCTCGGACCTGGAATTCATCCTGCAGCAAATCATAATTGCGGAGCGGAATGCTCAGGGCGAGAGCCTCACTGACATCTTGCCAAGCGCCCAGGTGCCATTCGGTCTCCGGACCGTCGATGGCTCGTTCAACAATCTCGCCCACCCCGAATTCGGGGCCGCGGATTTGGCATTTCCGCGCCTCACAGACCCCTCTTTTCAACCTGCGGAGGCGGGTACCAGCTATGCTACTCCGGGGGCGGGGGTTGTGGATTCTGAGCCGCGCACGATCAGCAACCTGATCGTCGATCAGACGAACAACAACCCGGCAGCTCAGGCCGCAGCCGGTCAGAACCCGGGATCAAGCACCGTCATCAGCCCCGGGCTGGACGGCGTGTTCGGCACAGCCGACGACGTTCCAGTCAACTTCATCCCGAACATCACTGCCGATGCAGGCCTGTCGGCGCCGTTCAACGCCTGGATGACCTTCTTCGGACAGTTCTTCGACCATGGTCTCGATCTGGTGACCAAGAGCCAGAGCCAGACCGAAGTCGTCTTCATTCCGTTGAAGCCCGATGACCCGCTTTTCAGCACGGCTCCCGGGGCTCTGAACTTCATGGTCCTGCAACGTGCTGCGGGCGGGCAGGCCGCGACTAACACGACCTCGCCCTTCGTCGACCAGAGCCAGACCTACGCCTCGAACCCGTCGCACCAGGTGTTCCTGCGTGCCTATGAGCTGAATGCCAATGGCGATCCGGTGGCCACCGGTGAACTGATCACCAACCGCAATCTCGGCGCTGATGGCCTGTTCGGTACCGGTGACGACACGGAAATCGGCGGGATGGCGACCTGGGCCGTGGTCAAGGCGCAGGCCCGCGATATCCTCGGCATCAATCTCACCGACGCCGACGTCGGCAATGTGCCGGTCCTGGCCGTCGATGCCTATGGGAATTTCATCAAGGGGCCCAATGGGTTCCCCATGGTGATGATGCAGGATAACACCTTCACCGAGGGTAATCCGGCAGCGCCGATCAGCCTCGCGGGCGCTGCCCGCACCGGTCATGCCTTCCTGAACGACATCGCGCACAATGCCGATCCGACAGGCAAGACCGCGGATGCCGATAACGTCGTCAACACCGGTCCGATTGCGGCCGGCCAGTACGACAACGAGCTTCTCGACGCCCACTACATGGCTGGCGACGGCCGCGTGAACGAGAATATTGGCCTCACCGCCGTGCACGCCGTGTTCCATTCCGAACATAACCGCCTTGTCCAGCAGACCAAGGACGTGGCGTTGGCAACCGGCGACGTCGCCTTCCTCAACCAGTGGCTCGACACCCCGCTTGCCCCGAACACGACGTTCCCGCTGACGCAGGCCCAGATCGATGCGCTCGACTGGAACGGCGAACGCCTGTTCCAATCCGCCAAGTTCGGCACCGAGATGCAGTATCAGCATCTGGTGTTCGAGGAGTTCGCTCGCACGGTCCAGCCGCAGGTGGACGCATTCCTGGCGCCGAACGGCTACGATACGACGATCAATCCGGCGATCCTGGCCGAGTTCGCACATACGGTTTACCGCTTCGGCCATTCGATGCTGGTCGAGACGGTCGACCGATTTGACCCGAACTTCAATGCCGTCGGAGGCGACCCGCAGCTCGGTCTCATTGCGGCCTTCCTCAATCCGCTCGCCTATGCCGCGAGCGGCCTGACGCCCGAACAGGCGACGGGCGCGATCGTGCGCGGCGTCACCCGCCAGGTTGGCAACGAGATCGACGAGTTCGTCACCGAAGCACTGCGCAACAACCTGCTCGGCCTGCCGCTCGACCTGCCGGCGCTGAATATCGCACGCGGCCGTGACACCGGCATTCCCTCGCTCAACAACGCGCGGTCCGAATTCTTCGCGATGACCGGCGACAGCCAGCTCAAGCCCTATATCAGCTGGACCGATTTTGCCGGTCATCTCAAGCATGCGGAGTCGCTAATCAATTTCATCGCGGCCTATGGCACGCATGCGTCGATCACCGGCGCGACGACGCTGGCCGACAAACGCGCGGCCGCGACCTTGATCGTCCTGGGCGGCCCCGGAGCGCCGGCGGATCGTCTCGACTTCCTGAACGCGACCGGCGCCTATGCCGGTGGCTCGCTTGGCGGCCTCAACGACGTCGATTTCTGGATCGGCGGCCTTGCGGAAGCGAAGATGCCGTTTGGTGGCATGCTCGGCTCGACCTTCAACTTCGTCTTCGAGACCCAGCTTGAATCGCTGCAGAACGGCGACCGCTTCTACTACCTGTCGCGCACGGCCGGCATGAACTTCGGCACGGAGCTCGAGAACAATTCCTTCGCCAAGCTCGTGATGCTGAACAGCGACGCGACGCATCTGCCGAACGCGATCTTCACCACACCGACCTTCACGCTCGAAGTCGATCAATCGCGACAGCATACCGGGCTCGGTGTCGATGGCCGTGCGGACCCAACCGGGGGCATCGAGATCAACGGCGTCGAGATCGTTCCGCTCGTCATCCGCGACAATCCGGCGACGGCGGGCGCGGACACCAACTATCTCCAGTACACCGGCGAGGACCATGTCGTCCTCGGTGGCACCGCAGGCAACGATATCATCATCTCCGGCGACGGCGACGACACGCTTTATGGCGATGGCGGCAACGACCGGCTGGAGGGCGGCTACGGCAACGACACGGTCATGGGCGGTGACGGAGACGACATCATCCAGGACCTAGGCGGCGACGACCGCCTCGAGGGCGGTGCCGGCAATGACGTCATCCACGCCGGCAACATGATGGTCGGCGGCGCCGGCAACCTGATCCTGGGCGGCGCCGGCAAGGACTACATCGTCACGATGGAAGACATTTCGACCACCTTCGGTGGACATGGTGACGACTTCATCTACAGCGCCAAGACCAGCCTGCCGCCGACCGGAAACGAAGGCGACGACTGGATCGAGAAGGGCACGCAGGACGGCGCCCCTGGCGACAACTTTGCACCCTTGCTGGCTGACAACGTCATCGGCAACGACATCTTCATCGGCGGCGGCGGTTTCGACGAATTCATCGGCGAGGGCGGCGACGATATCTTCGTCGGCAGCGATGCCCAGGACAAGATGGACGGCATGTCCGGCTTCGACTGGGTCACCTACAAGAACGACAAGCAGGGTGTCACGGTTGACCTGACACTCGCCGCGCTTGCCCAGCCCCATGGCGAGACGCCGGCCGCGAACACCGGCGTCGTCCAGCCCGTAGCTGCCTCCCCGGCATCGATCCTCGACCGCTTCGCCGAGGTCGAGGGCCTGTCCGGCTCGCGCTTTGCCGACATCCTGCGCGGCGACAATGTCGACGCGGTCACGATCCTCAACCATGGCGGCGCCACGGGCGGCGCACTGACGAATGTCGGCCTGGTCGACGGGCTGGCAGCGCTCTTGGGCCAGGCCGGGCTCTCGACCGCCGGCTTTGCGACCGGCAACATCATGCTCGGCGGCGCCGGCAGCGACCTGCTCGAGGGCCGTGGCGGCGACGACCTGATCGATGGCGACCGTTGGCTGAACGTGCGCATCAGCGTGCGGGCGAATGCCGATGGAACCGGCGCGGAAATCGCCACCTTCGACAGCATGGTGGCGCCGCAACTGCTGCAGAACATGCTGAACGGGGTCTGGAATCCTGGTCAGCTCGTGGCCGTGCGCGAGCTCAAGGACGACGATAACGGCTTCGACACGGCGATCTTCTCCGGCAACAGGGCCGACTACACGGTCACGACGACCAATGGCATCACCACCGTCACCGACAATGTCGGCACGGATGGCACCGATACTCTCGTCAATGTCGAGCGGCTGCAATTCGCGGATCAGAGCGTGACGCTTCCGAACGGCGTCGGCCTCAACGTCAACCCGACCGGCCAGCTCACCCTCCTCGACGCAGTCACGAACGCGGCCGACAATACGCCGACCTCTGGGCAGCTGCTGCGTGTCTCGATTGCGGGGGTAACCGACGCCGACACGGGCCCCGGCGCGGTCAGCGGCATTATTCCCGGCTCGATCTCCTACCACTGGCAGTTCGAGGCGACCCCAGGCTCGGGCATCTTCGAAGACATCATCCTGCTCCCGCTCGGGGATCTCGCTTTCCAGAGCGCCGATGGCACCACCTTCCGGGTGACCCCCGATCTCGTCGGATCGGCCCTGCGCGTAAAGGCGATCTTCACCGACGGCCATGGCGTCACCGAGACAGTGTTCTCGGCTCCGACCGTGGCGGTCGCGGCGGGGGCCCCTGTTCCCCCGCCAGTCGCGCCCACCCCGGTCGTTGACGCAACGGCGGGTGGCGAGGGCATCATGCTGGTGCGCTCGGATCTCAACTTCATCCTCGACCAGATCAAGATCGCCGAGGCGAATGCCGCCGGCACGCCGCTGACCTCGCTGCTGCCGAACGTGCGCGTGCCGCTAGGCCTGCGTACCGTCGATGGTTCCGGCAACAACCTGTTGAACCACGACCAGAGCGAGACCTTCGGCGCGGCCGACAACGTCTTCCCGCGCGTCACGACGCCTGTGTTCAACAGCGCTGAGAACGTGAGTATCGATCTCGATGGGCCGGGCGGCCAATCGGTGGGCGATTCCACGTCCTACACGCAGACGAGCGGGTTCGTGTTCGATTCGCAGCCGCGCACGATCAGCAATCTGGTCGTCGACCAGACCATGAACAACCCTGCTGCGATCGCGGCGGCGCTCCGCAATGCCGGATCGGAGAATATTGCAGCGGATTCCGCAGCGGTCACGGCTGCCTTCCAGTCGCTCACCGAGGCGAAGGCCGGCGGCGATCCGGCGGCGATTGCAGCGGCGCAAACCAATTTCGACACGGTTGCCGAGGGCCTCGGCCTGACGGTCGTCACCAGCCCTGGTCTCGACGGCCAGTTCGGAACGGCTGACGACAAGCAGGTCTTCGAAATCCCGAACATCGCGCCGGACGCCGGGCTGTCGGCGCCCTTCAACGCCTGGATGACCTTCTTCGGCCAGTTCTTCGACCACGGTCTCGATCTCGTGACCAAGGGTGGTTCCGGCACGGTGTTCATTCCGCTTCAACCGGACGACCCGCTCTTTGTTCCGGGCAGCCCGACGAACTTCATGGTCCTGACCCGAGCGACCAACCAGCCAGGTCCGGACGGAGTTCTCGGGACGGCCGACGACATTCACGAGCACACGAACACGACGACCCCCTTCGTCGACCAGAACCAGACCTATTCCTCGCATCCCTCGCACCAGGTTTTCCTGCGAGCCTATCAGCTCAATGCCGCAGGCGATCCGGTTGCGACCGGAGGGCTGATCATCAATCGGGATCTCGGAGCCGACGGTAAGTTTGGGACCGCTGACGACGTAGAAATCGGCGGGATGGCGACCTGGAAGGTCGTGAAGGCACAGGCGCGCGACATGCTCGGCATCAATCTCACGGACGCCGATTTCGACAACGTCCCGCTATTGGCGACTGACGCTTACGGCAATTTCATCAAGGGGCCGAATGGCTTCCCTCAGGTTGTGATGAAGGGACCGGACGGCATCGGCGGAACCGATGACGACATCCTCGTCGAGGGCAATCCGCTTGCGCCGATCTCCCTGACCAATGCCGTGCGCACCGGCCATGCCTTCCTCAATGACATCGCGCACAATGCCGTGCCGGTGTTCGCTCCCGGCCCCGGTGCCGACGGCGTCGCCAACACGGCTGACGACCTGGCTCCCGATGCCGATACGGATACCGGAAATGCCGTTCCCGTCGGACCGGGAGGCAACAATCTCGCTTATGACAACGAACTTCTCGACGCGCACTACATCGCCGGCGACGGCCGCGTGAACGAGAATATCGGCCTCACCGCGGTTCACGCGATCTTCCATTCCGAGCATAACCGGCTGGTCGAGCAGACCAAAAACACGGTGCTGGCGTCGAACGATCTGGCGTTCCTGAAGGAATGGCTGATTGCCAATACCGGACCAGACGCCTTCCCGACGACACCCGAAGAGATCGCGGCCCTGCAGTGGAATGGCGAGCGCCTGTTCCAGACCGCGAAATTCGGTACCGAGATGCAATATCAGCATCTGGTCTTCGAGGAGTTCGCCCGGACCATCCAGCCCAATGTCGATCTCTTCTTCGCGCCGACACAGGTCTACGACGTCGACCTCGATCCCTCGATCGTCGCGGAGTTCGCGCACACCGTCTATCGCTTCGGTCACTCGATGCTGACCGAAACGGTTGACCGCTTCACTGCCGGCTTCGATGTCGTCTCGTCCGATCCGGGCAATCCCGACCAGCAGTTGGGGCTGATAGCGGCCTTCTTGAACCCGCTTGCCTTTGCTGCCAGCGGCGCCAATCCGGAAGAAGCAGTCAGCGCGATCGTCCGCGGCGTGACCCGCCAGGCCGGCAACGAGATCGACGAGTTCGTCACCGAGGCGCTGCGCAACAACCTGCTCGGCCTGCCGCTCGACCTTCCCACGATCAACCTCGCGCGCGGTCGTGACACCGGCATCCCATCGCTAAACGCGGTCCGCCGGCAGATCTTTACGGCGACCGGCGAAGTCCAGCTCAAGCCCTATGCCAGCTGGGCGGACCTGGTTCAGAGCCTGAAGCACCCGGATTCGCTGATCAACTTCATTGCCGCTTACGGCACGCATTCCTCGATCACGGGCGCCACGACACTGGCGGCCAAGCGTGCTGCGGCCATGGCACTGGTCCTTGGCGGAGACGGTGCGCCGGCCGACCGCCTCGACTTCCTGAACGGGACGGGAGCTTGGGCCAGCGGTGCCAACGGTGTGACCATCACGGGCGTCGATGCCATCGATCTTTGGATCGGCGGTCTGGCCGAAGAGAAGATGCCGTTTGGCGGCATGCTGGGCTCGACCTTCAACTTCATCTTCGAGAATCAGCTCGAAAAGCTGCAGGATGGCGACCGTTTCTACTATCTCGAGCGCACTGCAGGTCTCAGCTTCAATGCGGAGCTCGAGAGCAATTCCTTCGCCAAGCTGATCATGGCGAACTCGAGCGCGACGCATCTCCCCGGTGTGGTCTTCACGACCCCTGGCTTCACCCTCGAAGTAAACCAGGCCGCGCAGCACACCGGGCTTGGCGTGAATGGCAACGACGACCCAACAAACGGCGATCCGCTGCTTCCGCTCGTCATCCGCGACAACCCGGATACTGCCGGGCCTGACAGCAACTATCTCCGCTACACCGGAGACGAGCATATCGTTCTCGGCGGTACCGACGGCAATGACATCCTGATCTCGAGCGAAGGCGACGACACCGTCTGGGGTGATGCCGGCAACGACCGCATCGACGGCGGCGACGGCAACGACCAGCTGCGCGGCGGCTCCGGCGACGACATCATCACCGACACGGGTGGTGACGACAATATCCAGGGTGGCGACGGCAACGACGTCCTCCATGGCGGCAACGGCGTCAACCTGATCATCGGCGGCTTCGGCAGCGATTTCATCGTCACCGGCGAGGACGCATCGGAGGCCATTGGCGGCCACGGGAACGACTTCATCCTCGGCAGCAAGGCCAATGAACAGGATATGGGTAACGAGGGCGACGACTGGATCGAGAAGGGCACGACCGACGGCGCCCCTGGCGACAATTTCGATCCGCTCGGCAATGACCCGGTTATCGGCAACGACGTCTTCATCGGCGACGGCGAGAACGACAAGTTCAACGCCGAAGGCGGCGACGACATCATGGCCGGCAAGACCGGCCTCGGCGACCGCTTCATCGGCGGCTCCGGCTACGATTGGGCGACCTACAAATACAATACCACCGGCGTCTATATCGACATCTCCGATCGCTTCTTCGATCAGCCGCCGGTCCCGGGCGGGTCGACCTCGCTCAGCCGCTTCGATTTCGTCGAAGGCCTCTCCGGTTCGAGCTTCGGCGATGTCCTCAATGGCGACAACTCCGATGCCACGACGCTGGGCACGGCAGGCGCCACGGGCAGCGTGCTGACCAATATCGACCTGATCGACGGCTTGCGGGCGCTGCTTCCCGCCGGCGCGACCTTCTTCGATGGTGGCAACATCATCCTCGGGGGCGCCGGCAGCGACATCATCGAGGGCCGCGGCGGCGACGACATCATCGACGGCGACCGCTACCTGAACGTCCGCATCAGCGTGCGGGCAAACATCGATGGGACGGGCGCTGAAATCGCCACCTTCGACAGCTTGGAGCCGATGGTTCCGTTCATGCTGAACGGCACCTATAATCCCGGCCAGCTCGTCATCGTTCGCGAGATCCTGACAGGCACGCCAGCCTTCGACACGGCGGTCTTCTCAGGCAGGCAGGCCGACTACACGATCACGACGGTCGGCGGCTTGACGACGGTGACGGACAATGTCGGCACCGATGGTAGCGACCGGTTGATGAATATCGAACGGCTACAATTCTCCGATGGGTCGGTCTTGCTCGGCGGTACGAATGCCGCGCCTTTGGGCGTAATGTCGATCCTGGCTGGCACAACACCTGTCGACACGGCTGCTGCCGGCACGGTACTAACGGTGTCGTTCGCCGGAATCACGGATGCAGACAATGTCAGCGCAACCAATCCGACCGGGACAATCGCCGGACCGGTCGACTATTTCTGGCAGGTCGAGACGGTTCCCGGATCAGGCGTCTATGAGGACATCCTCACCTTCGGTGCCGGCGAAGTGGAGCGTGCCCACGGCACGAGCTTTACGGTCACCGACGCCGAAGCGGGACTTGCCCTGCGCGTGCGCGCCATTTACCAGGATGGCCATGGGACGCTCGAGCAGATCTATTCGGCGTTGCCGCCAACACCCGGCGTCGGCGTTACCCTGGTCGGCACGCGTGGTGCGGACACACTGACGGGGACGGCGTTTGCGGACACGATCACGGGCGACCGTGGCGACGACACGATCCTTGGCCTTGGTGGCAATGACACAATCGACGCAGGTCGCGGGGCCGACACTGTCGATGGCGGCGACGGCGACGACACCATCCTCGGCGATCGTGACAACGACATCCTCAATGGCGGGGCCGGGGACGACAACATTGACGGCGGTCGTGGTGACGACACCATCAATGGCGGCCTAGGCAACGACACGATCCTTGGCGATCGCGGCAATGATCTTATCACCGTCGC
>NZ_JAIQXS010000033.1:0-41272 GCF_020166565.1 Rhizobium sp. 3T7 | reverse complement strand
CGTGGCCTCGACAACCGCATGCGAGTTCTCCCGGTAGCGCTCCAGAAAGCCGCCAAGCGACTGGCGGTCGTTCTTCACCCGGCCGGAGCGTAGCGTCTTCCCGCCCGAATCCTGCACGACCAGATGGCTGTAGGATTTGTGGTAGTCGACGCCGATATGGTAATCATAAGAGGCAGTCATGCTTCCAACTCCCTTATTGAGATTTTCCGAACCCCAATAAGGTAAGCCGCAAGGCTGGAAGTGTGACTGTCCCTCGATCATCACCTGCATCTCAGTGATCCGTTCTCTCAGCGGCGCGGCCTCAGGAGGAGCGTTTGATCCTTCTCTCGGAGCCTTGCTAGACCTGTCGGGATCTTGCGCTAATCGACGACAGCCGGGCTGAAATCCTCTAGCTGCGGCGGTAATCACCAGGCGAGACACCAGCCTCTCGACGGAAAATCTGAGCAAAATGGCTGGGGCTCGAATATCCCACAGACATGCCAACCTCGATGATGCTGGTGTCGGTCTCCTGCAGAAGTTGCTGCGCTCTGGCGATGCGTTGGCGAATGAAGTAGCGGGAAGGAGAAAGGCCGGTCGCCCTCTTGAAGAGACGACTGAAATGGAACTCGCTGATGCCGGCGATTTGCGCCAAACGTGCCAGGTCGAACGGCTCCTCCAGGTGCGCCTCCATGAAGGCAATGGCCCGTCGTAGCTTTGCGCCAGGAAGCGCATTCGATGGCCGCATCTCTGCGTCATGGGTCGCGTATTGCCGGATAAGATGAACGGTCAGCGTCTGTGCCAATCCCTGAACGAACAGGCGGCTTCCCTGCCCTTCTGCCCTTAGTTCAGCATGGATCAGTTCCAGTATGCTGGAAAGCTGTTGGTCGCGGCCACCCGAGATGTCGCGCAGGCGCACGGCGCCGGCGGCCTTGCCGAGAATCTCTTCTGCCACCCGGTCAAAAAGCTGAACGGAGAGATAGAGATGCATTACCTGGAAAGGCTCGTCTCCGTCGGCACGCCAGCGCATTTCATAGGGAGTTGGCGAGCGCGTCAGAAAAAAGTCCCCAACTTTGACGGTGTTGGCTGTCCACTCCCCGCCCAGATCCCGTTCTTCCACACATGCCTGCCCGGATATCACCCAAACAACCAGGGGCTCGGCGACCGCCGGAACAAGAAAAGGTCGCTGCACCTTCAGGCGGGAAAACACCTGCACGAACATGTCCGTCCAGGCTGGTCCATCTCCGCTGACGAGTGCTCTGCCGGCAATGTATATCTCCAGCCCGGCAGGCGACGTGCGGAGCGGGATTGAAGATGCTTCCTCTTGGCTATCAACTGCCATGATGGCTCCAGGTGTGGCGACTGTGCATTGGCATGACTGATCGGCGCGCGCCACCTCTTCGTACTGATTTAGGGAAGAGCATACGTGCAACGCCGCCAACAGTCGCGGTTCGTTTGCAGGTACGGCCCTCATGTAAAGTAAGGCGGTATCCCTTCAGATTCCGCCCTCAGATCAGGATGGGCCCGACCGTCTAGCGCTATCGCTTGCGATAGAGAACCATTCCGGCATGATGCAGGACGCCATCGACAAAATCGCCGTCGGCCGTGAAGCCAGTATCGTCCCAATATTCGATGTGATTTCCGGACATTTCGTATCGCCCCTGATAGGCGCTTTGGCGCGTGCCGCGTGCCTCATCGTAGCGTCCGTTTGGCAGCAATTCGTGTCGGATGCGACCGTCCGCGGTCTCCCACATGCCGACATAGGAGTGGGACGAAGTGGCGTGGACGGTCATTGCGCCGTCCTCGTTTTGCCCAGGAACTTCTGGATGCTCTCGGGCTCGACGACCCACGCATAGTTCAGCTCATGGCGGATTTTCCATTTGCCGCCGGTGCATTCCCAGCCGAGCTGCGAGCGGCCGTCGAAGGCAATGACCTTGCCGTCAAGGCGATCGATGCGACCGACGAAGCCAAGCGTCGTCGAAGCGACGGTATCGCTCACGATCGCATCATGACCGCCCGTCAAGCCGTGCCGGACCGATCGCGCGGCGTTTTGCAGCGCCTCCCAGTTCGCACCATAGCGGGCGGAATCGCGGAAGAGCTGTGTGTCGCCGGGTGCGAAATTGTCGTAGAAAACCCCATTGGTGTTTTCCAAGTCGTAGAACCTTTTCAGCTTTTGAGAGAACACGAAACTAGCGTCGCCTCCATGGCGTTCCCAGCCTTTCATGATCCAGTCTGCATGAAGTGCGAGGGGAGCATCGGCTCCGTTCGATGGACATGAACTATCCTGCGCAGAAACTGGTCCGGCACAGACACCAATAGCCATGGCAGCGGCGAGTATGGTTTTGATGCGTGTCATTGGACTACCTTCCTTTGTTGATCAAGTTTCTTGTCTGTCGTGCCGCCAACTCGGGTTCGTCGTGGCACGAAGAATAGGTAGACAAGTCGGATTGTCGCTTGTATCTCCTTTCCGCTAACGTGATTGGTTAGCAAGCGTCGACAATGACTATCGATCTAAACCTTGTGCCTGTCTTTCTCGCAGTCGCCGAAGAGGGGAATTTCAGGGCGGCAGCTGACCGCCTCGGCGTCACACGCTCTGCCGTAAGCCAGGGAATCAGACGGCTAGAGGACGTCTGCGGCATCGCGCTCGTCAGCCGCACGACGCGCAGCGTGCGTCTTACCGAAGCGGGCGACCGGTTTCGTGAAGCATTGTCCCAGCCGATGAACGACGTAAGAACCGCGTTCGAGAACGTGACAGGCGACACCATGCCGAGTGGCTTGCTGCGGATCGCAGTCACGTCCATCGCGGAGCAGTTTCTCTCCGGGCCCCTGGTCGCTTCCTTCGCCGAGCGCCATCCCGGTATTTCGATCGACATCACGGTTACCGACGACATATTCGACATCGTTGCCGCGGGCTTCGATGCGGGAGTGCGGCTGGGTGAGGTCATTGAGCAGGATATGGTTGCGGTCCCGCTGACAAAAGAAGAGAGACAAGTGGTGGTCGCCACGCCGGGATATTTCGAGGCCCACGGGATCCCGCGCCATCCAAGGGAATTGGTGCATCACCGTTGCATCGGATGGCGCCCATCACCGAGCGCGGCTCCCTACCGATGGGAGTTCGAGCAGGATGGAATAGCCTTCGACGTCGCCGTTGAGCCCCAAATTACCACAAACGACTTACGTCTGATGATCCGGACAGCGCTCGCTGGCGGCGGCATCACCTTTGCATTGGAGGAGACTTTTCGCTCCTATATCGATCGCGGCGAGCTCACTACGGCACTGGACGACTTCCTGCCGCCTTTTCCCGGCTTCTTTCTATATTTCCCGAACCGGCGGAACATGGCGCCCAAACTGCGCGCGCTTATTGACCATGTTCGAGGGCACAGGCGAGCCGTTCCAGGCACAACGCAAGGCGCCAGGTGGCCCATTCGTGAGTGAGGATGATCCGCAAACAACAGCGACAACCCCGACAGGTTCAGGGTCAAACTGGCGAAGTAGCGGGTTTGCAAGCTGAATATGTCGATAAAAGCCAATTTCATCGACATGTTCTCGCAACAGGTCGTCGCCATCGACACATCAGCATGACGTGTCGACAAATCTGCGGACGCCGACATGTCATTCGATCCCAAACGGCCTCACAACGACCTGCCTTCCCTCCCCCGGAGCAATCGCTTAGGGCGTCGTTCCGCCCTCACCGGAATCGACCCCTTATAGCGAGATCAGACGGGCTTTCGAGCCGCGACGAAGCGGTTCATGGCATCGAAAGAGAAGGCCGCAATCGGCAGGCTGGTCCCACCCTCCAGTGCCAGGTCGGCGAGAATTTCGCCGACGACGCTTGTGAACTTGAAGCCATGCCCGGAACAGGGTGAGGCGATGACCACATTCGGATTGCCAGGCACGAGGTCAAGCAGGAAATCCTCGCTCGGCAGCATCGTATAGCGGCATGTCACCGCGTTGACGCGCAGCCCGGCGGCGGCAGGCACGCGCTTGGCGATAAAGCCATCGAGCAGTGCCGTGTCCGCATCATTGACCGGCGGATTGGGCTGGTTCGGGTCGATCGGCTCACGAAAATGCGCATGCCGGCCGACCTTCACGCCATCGACGCCGATTGCCGGGAAGCCAAAATACGAACCCTTTATCCCCTCGTCCCTCAGGAAACAGGGCATGCGCTGCGGCTCGGTCGCGAATCCGTCGCGCGGCTGATACCAGGCAACGACCTGGCGGATCGGGACAGCATGCTCTCTCAGTTGCGGAACGAGCTCGCCAATCCAGGAGCCGGTGGCGACCACGACTTTCCTGGCGCGATACTGGCCGACAGCAGAACGGATCGTCACACCACCATCCCCCGGCTCGATAGCGTTGGCCCGCTCGCCAAAGTGAAGGACCGCACCGTCCTCGGCCGCCAGTTTGAGATAACCCATCACGGCAGCCTCGGGTCTGAGATAGCCGCCCTGGGGATCAAGGACGGCGATTTCCTCATCGTCCAGCTGAAAGGCAGGAAACCGACGCGCCATATCCGCCTTGTCGAGAACCTCGTGCGGTAACCCATGCATCCTGCAGGACGCGCGCGTTCCCGCGACGATCTTGCTATCCTCAGCGCCAATTTGAAGGACGCCCGTGATCGTCAATATGTCTGCGCGAAGCTTGGCCTCTAAAGCGCGCCAGTTTCGATAGGCACGCTGCAGCAGCGGTACATAGGAAGGATCCTCGAAATAGCCGAGCCGAATGAGGCGGCTATCTCCATGTGAGGAACTGAGCGCATGGGCCGGAAAATAGGCATCGATCCCGATCGTCCTGGCGCCCCGCGCTGCAAGCAAGGAAAGGGCCGCACTCCCCATGGCGCCAAGCCCGATCACGGCGACGTCATATTCAGCTGTCATGGCTCATACTCACATCAGTTCGGGCGGCACTTCGTGACGGATAAGGGTTCGAAGCGCCTCTATGTCGCCGGCAAGAGGACGATCGTCGCCATAGTGCGCAACGACATGGCGTACGGCACGGTGGATTGCGTCCGTCCCCTTGGCGCGCGCAGCCTTTGGTGCAAGGAAGTCGTGCGTCTGGGCTGCAGCCATCAGCTCGATTGCGAGAATATATTCGGCGTTGCCGATCACAGACAAAAGCTTGTTTGCCGCCGCTGTCGGATGCGCAAGAAAGTCCTCCTGCAGGCCGGAGGTCAGGCCACCATCGGTGGAGGCTGGAGCAGCCAGCCTGCGGTTCTCGTTGGACAGCGCCGCTGCGGTGTATTGCGCGATCATGAAGCCGGAGTTGCTGCCGGCATCGCTCGCCAGAAACGGCGGCAGGCCGCTGACCAGCGGATTGACGAGCCGGTCCATACGGCGCTCGCTCATGGCCGATATCTGCGCAAGCGCGATCGCCAGGCTGTCTGAGGCTTGCGCAAGGGCCGGCGCCACAGCGTGAGCCTCCGACGAGACAACCGGATTTTCGGGCGTTCCTGAAACCGCCGGGTTGTCGGTCACCGAGGCAAGTTCGCGATCGACAACCTCAGACGCAACGTCAAAAACGTCGCGTGCAGCGCCGTGCGCATGCGGGACCGAGCGCAGGCTCAGTGCATCCTGTGTTCGCTTTCCGAGCGCTGCCGCGATCAGGTCGCTACCATCCAAAAGTCGTCGCAACGTAGCGCCGACTTTCGCAATTCCGCGCGATGGGCGCAGCGCCAAGACGGCTTCGTCAAAAGCCGCCATCTGGCACCCCGCCGCCTCCAGCGTCAGGGCCGCGACCGCATCGGCCCAATCGAGTAGATGGTCAGCGCGTGCCAGGGCGACACTGGCCAGACCTGTTGCACAGGCCGTACCATTGACAAGGCTCAATCCTTCCTTCGCACCGAGCACGAGCGGCGGAAGGCCGATCGCATTCAGGGCCTCGCGACCATTCATCCGCTTGCCCGCGACCGATGCACGTCCCTCGCCGATCAGGACGAGTGCCGTATGCGCATTGTGTGTCAGGTAACCGGCCGAGCCCTTTGATGGGATATCCGGCACGCAGTCCCGTTCCAGAAATGCCGCAAGGTGACGGATGATATCCGCACGCACGCCGGAATGCCCGTGCGAAAAATTGGCGATTTGCGCAGCGATGATCGCTCGAACCTCGCGCGGCGCCAACAGCTCGCCGACCCCGCAGGCATGGCTCAGGATAATGTTGCGCGATAGCCGGCTCTGGGAGGCGCGATCGACCACCGTATCGGAGAGCGCGCCGACGCCGGTATTGATGCCGTAGGCGCGCACGCCGGTTTCGACGATCCGTTCGACGATGCGGCTGGCATTGTCCACGCGAGCCCAGGCAGCAGGCGAAAGCGCAAGCGTCTCGCCTGCTGCGACGCGTGCCACGTCGCGCCAGCCGATCCGCGTCTCGATGGTGACGGTCATTGTCCGCTTCCGAAATGGCCGATGAACTGGCGAAAGGCGGGCGAAGCGCCGCCACCGAACATTTCGTCCGGCGCGCCGCTGCTTTCGACCAGGCCTTGCTTCATGAAGACAACCCGGTTGGAGACGTTGCGGGCAAAGCTCATCTCGTGGGTGACCACCAACATGGTCATCCCCTCCTCGGCAAGTGCGCGCATGACACGCAACACCTCACCGACGAGTTCGGGGTCGAGCGCGGAGGTCGGCTCATCGAAAAGCATGACCTTCGGCTTCATCGCGAGCGCGCGGGCAATTGCGGCACGCTGCTGCTGGCCGCCGGAGAGATGCGCGGGATAGGCATGTCGCTTGTCGGCAATGCCGACTTTTTCCAAGAGCGCCTCGGCTTCGGCGATGCATTCGGCGCGCGGACGCTTAAGGACATGAACCGGTCCCTCGATCACATTCTGCAGGATCGTCATGTGCGACCAAAGGTTGAATGACTGGAAAACCATTCCGAGTTCCGAGCGGATGTGGTCGACCTGTTTCTGGCTTGCAGGGCGGCTCACGCCGCCCTTGTGGATCATGCGGATCTGCTCGCCATCCACCCAGATCTCGCCGTCGGTTGCTATCTCCAGCAGGTTGATGCAACGCAGGAAGGTCGATTTTCCGGAGCCGGAGGCCCCGAGCAGGGAGATGACGTCGCCATCCTGAGCATCGAGCGAGATGCCACGCAGGACCTCATGCGTGCCGAAGCTCTTGCGGATGTTGCGGACGGAAAGTCGGGTAACGCCTGGCATTGAAAGCTCCAATCGTGTCCGTTCCGCTCTTAGGCTTTCAACGCCGGCGGGATCGCACGGCGGTGTCGCGAGAGCGAATACTCGAGCAGGGACATCGCCTGCAGAATGATGAAGTTGAGAACGAGGTAGATGATGGCCGCACAGAGGAATACTTCCATCGTCCGGTAGGTCTGCGAGATCAGGCGCTGCGCCACGCCGGTCACTTCCCATACGGTGACCAGGCTTGCGAGCGCGGTCGATTTCATCATCAGGACGATCTCGGTGGAATAGGCCGGCAACGCGTGACGGAAGGCGATCGGCGCTAGAATGCGGCGCACGAGCAGCGCGCCGGACATGCCGATCGAGCGAGCGGCCTCGATCTCACGTGGCGAGACGGCGCGAATGCCACCGCGGAAAATTTCAGCGGAGTAGCCTGCGGTGCAGAGCGCCAGAGAAAGCACTGCGCAAACGAACGGTTCGCGCAAGAACGGCCAGAGGAAGGAATAGCGGATGAAACCGAACTGGCCAAGGCCGTAGAAGACGAGGAACATCTGGATCAGCAGCGGCGAGCCGCGAAAGACGAAGATGTATCCCTTGGCAATCGCCGACAGCACCGGATTGCCGCCGACGCGCATCCAGACGATCAGGAGCGCTAGAAGGCCACCGAAGAAGACCGATAGGGAGAACAGAGCCAAGGTCATCGGGACGGCCTTGAGCAGGGTGGTCATCGTTTGAGCGAGAAAAGCGAAATCCATCGTGCTACCTCATGCCTTTCCCATGGCCGCCGTCGGCATGCTGCGATTGGCGCGTCGCTCGGCGCCATTAAAGACCCGGTCAGATAGGCTTGTCAGGATCAGATAGAGGATCCCTCCGACGATGAAGAACAGGAAATATTGTCGCGTGGAACCGGCAGCGACCTGACTGGTGCGCATCAGTTCCGCCAGGCCAGTCACCGAGATCAATGCCGAGTCCTTCAGGCTGAGCTGCCAGACATTGCCGAGACCAGGGATCGCCAAACGCAGCACCTGTGGGATGATGATCCGGCGAAACCGCAGGCCACGATGCATGCCAATGGCAGATGCCGCCTCCAACTCGCCCTTGGAAATGGCAAGGTAGGCTCCGCGGAAAACTTCCGCCTGATAGGCGCCGGAGATGATACCCACAGCCAGCGCACCCGCGAGGAAGGAGGGCAGCCCGAGGAAGCCCTCGTAGCCCATCGCCTTGCCGATCGAGGTGACCGCGGAGGAACCCCCGAAATAGATGAGATAGATGATGAGCAGTTCGGGCACGCCGCGAAAGACGGTCGTGTAGACGTTGCCGAGCGCGACGAGCGACGCCCTGCCGGATAGCTTGGCCGCAGAGATTGTCGCACCAAGCACGGCTCCGATCGCAAGCGCGCTTGCAGTCACGGCGAGTGTCATCAACGTGGCGAGCAGAAGCAGCGCGCCCCATCCGGTCGAACCGAATCCAATCAGTTCCAGTGTTGCCATATCATGTTCCCCGCGCCCGCCGCTGTCTCGGCGGTGTCAGAATAGCATGCGGTCCCCGGCGTTGAAGCCGGAGACCGGGACGTCCGGCCTCCGCCGGAAATCAGTTCTGCGGGCTGACGTCGACCTTGAACCACTTCATCGACAGGTTCTTGACGGTGCCGTCGGCGAGCGCCGACTTGATCGCTTCGTTGAACTTGTCGCGAAGGTCGGTATCTGCCTGACGGATACCGAGGCCTTCACCTTCGCCCCAGATCGAGCCAACGATTTCAGGGCCTGTAAAGGCCAGCGTATCGTTTGCGGACTGGAAGGCATTGGCGAAGTAGACGGCATCGTCGAAGCCGAGATCGATACGGCCGTTCTGCAGATCGAGATCGCGGT
Source organism: Rhizobium sp. 3T7 (assembly GCF_020166565.1). Taxonomy (NCBI): domain Bacteria; kingdom Pseudomonadati; phylum Pseudomonadota; class Alphaproteobacteria; order Hyphomicrobiales; family Rhizobiaceae; genus Rhizobium; species Rhizobium sp. 3T7. The sequence continues at coordinate 32,296 of NZ_JAIQXS010000033.1, read as the reverse complement.
CGGCGCCAGTCTTGTATTCGCGGATTTCTGCGATGTCGCCGAAATTGTCGTAAACGAACTTGGCATAGACGGTGGCGGCCTGAATGCCGATCGTCTTGCCCTTGAAGGCTTCCTTCAGCGCATCCACTTCCTTAACGCCGGTCTGGCCGGGCGTCATCTTGATCGTTGCTCCGGTGCCGGCTGCGTTGGCAAGCGGGCTATCCTTGGCCGTTGCAAAGGCTGCCGGCGTCGCAGCGTAGGGGATCGTGAAGCCAATGACCTTCTTGCGGTCCTCGGTGATCGACAGTGCATCCATGATGACATCGAACTTGCCGGCATTGAGCGCAGGGATCATGCCGTCCCAGTCGGAAGCAACGAGCTTGCATTCGATCTTGGCCCGTTCGCACAGAACTTTGGCAAGCTCTGGTTCGAAGCCGCCGAGTGTGCCGTCGGCATTGGTCATGTTCCAAGGCGCGTAGGCGCCCTCAAGTGTAATGGTGGCAGTCTTCCAGTCCTTGGCGGCGACAGGAGCGGCGAAGGCCGAAAGCGCAAAGGCGCTGGAAAGAAGAAGCGCGCTGAATTTCATTGGTTCTATCTCCTCTGAAGTGACGATTGACCTTGCGGTCCGACACCGGTCTTCGCCGGCTTGCCCGATGCCGACCTTTGCTGGCCGAGCTTTCGAGAGGTTGTATAGGGTACCATATGAGATATTTTGTGTTATGCAAGAGGAAAGTCGATTTATCGAGCGGATTCCGCCGTTGCAAAAGGAATAGGCAATGAAGCGTCCAAGCGAGATGAAGAGGGATAACGATACCGCACCGCTCTACGCCGGTGTCAAGCAAATGATACTCGACCGCATCCATAGCGGCGAGTGGCCTCCGAAGCATCGCGTGCCTTCCGAAAACGAACTGGTCACGGAGCTCGGCGTAAGCAAGATGACCGCCAACCGGGCGCTGCGTGAACTCGCAAGCGAGGGCGAGCTGGTTCGTATTCAGGGCGTTGGCTCCTTTGTGGCGGAGCGCAAGGGCTACTCGGCCTTGTTCGAGGTGCGCAACATCGCCGAAGAGATTGCTGAGCGCGGCAACGTGCATGAGGCCTCGGTGGTGATTTTAGCCCAGGAAGCAGCCTCTCCAGAGACGGCGGACGCGCTGGAGCTCGATATCGGCGCGCCTGTCTTTCACTCCTTGATCGTGCATAGCGAAAACGGCGTGCCGGTGCAGATCGAAGACCGTTTCGTCAATCCGGCAGCAGCCCCCGACTACCTGGCGCAGGATTTTGCCTCACTGACACCGAACGCCTATCTGACGGCAGCCGCCCCGCTCAGCGGATCCGAACACATTGTCGAGGCCGCGATGCCGCAGTCCTGGGAGTGCAAGCTCTTGACCATCCTCAAGAACGAACCATGCCTGGCGATCCGCCGCCGGACCTGGTCAGGGCGGCACGTCGTCTCGACGGCTCGCCTCATCTATCCCGGAAACCGCTACCGGCTGGAGGCCCGCACTGGAAAGGTGTTTGAGGAATAGCCGAGGTTGTATATGGAACGCGTGTGTTTCCACACTTACCTAGCCAATCCGCGGATAGCCAAGTGCGACGGCCTTGCGTTCCAAATCCAGAAGAGGCTCATAGTCTGCTTCGGAAAGGGTGACAAAATCCGAAAGCGAAAGCGTTTCGCGGACGCGCGCCAAGGAGGGCTCGGCGATCGCCGATTGAAGCGCATCGCGCAGTTGCTCGACCTCACGATCCGAGGCGCCGCTGGAGGTAATGAAGGGCAGTCCGGGACCGCTGGCCGTCTCGGCAAGGATGCGCAGACTGGTAAGTCTCTCCGGCGCAAAACGCCCTATGTTGCCGTAGGTCACACAATCGATTGCGGCAACGTCGGCCCTGCCGGCCGCAACTGCAGCGATGCTCGCCCCATGGGCGCCGGTCTCGATCACCTCGGAAAAGAAACATCCACCTTCAGCGAGCGGGGCTATCTCGGCACGGAAGAGATTGCTGCCCGAGTTGCTCTCATGGTTGTTGACTGCGGCACGCAAACCGCGGAGATCGGCAAGCGATCGAGCTGTCGCGTCCTTATGAACGACAATGAAACTGCGCATTAAGGGGCCGTCGCAACTGGGCAGATCGTAGATTGGCGTTGCGACGAGACGAACGGAGCTGCGCAGTCGCCTCGCATAGGGATAACCGCAGGTCTGCGCGAGGATGAGATCTGGATAGAGCCAGGCTTGGTCGTAGGACAACGAACGATCGAGTTCCGTTGGCAGGTCGGACAACCCAGCCTCTTCTCGAAGGTAGCCGCTGATGTAGCGCCATAGCGCAGCGGTCGCCTCCATCAACGGCGGTGGATCGACATACATCGACAGGCTGGCGAGGCGCATTTTCCAAGTCTCTTCGTTGGCGCGCCGCGAACATAGTCACGCGCCGACGAATTGCCAATGATATCAGTCAGCGTTGCACATCGAGCCCGATATCCAGCGTTGGGGCGCTGTGCGTGCACCAGCCAACCGACACGAGATCAACACCGGAGGCGGCGATTGCAGCGACCGTCGCGGGTGTTACCCGACCCGAGGCCTCGGTGATCGCACGGCCGTTGACGATTGCGACCGCTTCGCGCAGTTGCGTCGGCGTCATATTATCGAGCAGGACTGCATCGACGCCCTGTTCCATAGCCTCCCGCAGCTGCTCAAGCGTGTCCACCTCGACCTCGATCTTGACCATGTGCCCGACGCCAGCGCGGGCGCGGGCGATCGCCGCGGCAACGCCGCCAGCAATCGCCACGTGATTATCCTTGATCAGGACAGCATCATGAAGTGCGAACCGATGGTTCATGCCGCCACCTGCGCGAACTGCATATTTTTCCAGGGCCCGCAGCCCCGGCGTCGTCTTGCGGGTGCAGGCAATCGATGCCTTCGTGCCGCTGACAGCTTCGACCAGGCTTGCCGTCACCGTCGCAATGCCGGACAGGTGTCCAAGAAAATTGAGCGCGGTGCGCTCCCCCGTCAGCAAGCCGCGCGAAGGCCCGGTGATCGTGGCAATGGTGTCGCCTGGTTCGACGCGCGACCCGTCCTCCATGTGGCGGGTCATCGTGATTGCGGCCTCGACGAGCTGGAAGGCGAGCTCGGCGGCGTCGAGACCGGCAATGACACCAGGCTGCCGCGCGACCATGATCAAAGACGAGCGGTGATCCGCCGGGATGACGGCGGCCGAAGTGATGTCGCCGGCTAGGCCTAGATCTTCGACGAGGGCCGCGCGCACCAACGGTTCGATAACAAGGCGCGGCAAAGGGGCAAGAGACATGTCAGGCACTCCGGGCAAAAGAATGGGCGTCGGCACGCGCGACATCGAGCACATCGGCGAGCGTCATGAAACGGCGTTCGGCAAGCGGCAGCTGCAGTGGAAAATCGGTGCGCGCGTGCGCGCCGCGGCTCTCCTTGCGCAGCATAGCAAAGACGGCAATCGTCAACGCAACAATCGCCGGATCGGCGGCAGGTCCGTCGGCTTCGGCGAGCGGCAACAGGGCCGCGATTGCTCCCTGGAGAGCCCCGGCATTCCGCAGCACGCCGAGGTGGCGCGACACGATCGCGCGCACGGACGAGGCATCTGCCGCGGACACAGGCGACACTGCCGGCGCCGCCCGAACCCGACCCGTGGACGTCCCGCCAAGATCACGGGCAGCCCGCATGCCTAGCACGGCCGCCTCGAGCAACGAGTTGCTGGCCAGACGATTGGCGCCATGCAGCCCGGTCGAGGCCGCCTCGCCGACCACCCAAAGGCCTGGAACCGAGCTGCGTCCCGTCAAATCGGTCGCAACTCCGCCCATGTGGTAGTGAACTGCAGGGCGCACCGGTATGAGATCGATTGCCGGATCGATGCCGGCCTCGTGGCATAACGCCTGGATTGTCGGAAATCGGAGTGCAAAGCGATCGCCGAGCGCGCAACGGGCATCCAAGAAGACATGCCGCCCCAGTGAAAGTTCTGCGCTGATGGCGCGCGCAACAACGTCGCGCGGCGCCAGTTCTCGTCCGTCGATGCCCGACATAAAGCGTTCGCCCCTGTCGTTGACGAGGACGGCGCCCTCGCCGCGCACCGCCTCGCTGACGAGCGCCAGCGGCCGGCGCGCAGAATCAAGACCCGTCGGGTGAAATTGCACGAATTCCATGTCGGCAAGGCGGGCCCCCGCCCTGGCCGCTAGCGCAAGTCCCTGGCCGAAATTGCACATGGGATTGGTCGTCGCGTCATAGAGCCCGCCGATACCACCCGTCGCCAGCACCACCCTGTTGGTCATGATGGCGGCAATCTGCGCGCGTCTAGAAACAATCAGACCGGTGACTGAGCCGTCATGGACCATGAGCGAGCGCAACTCGGTTGCTTGAAGTACCGTGATCGAAGGCGTGTTGGCGACCGCTCGTACGAAAGCGGCAACAATCGCAGCACCAGATCCGTCGCCTGACGCATGCACGATGCGTCGACGCGAATGCGCGGCCTCCAGACCAAGTACCAGCCTCCCCAGGCCGTCCCTGTCAAAAGAGACGCCGGCACGCTCGAGGGCCGCAATGGCGGCCGGGCCCTCAGCGATAATCTCGGATGCAGCTTGCAGATCACACAGCCCGCAGCCGGCAGCAAGCGTATCGGAAAGGTGTAGCTCAGCGCTGTCGTCCTCACCAAGACTGGCCGCGATTCCGCCTTGCGCCCAGGCGCTTGATGTCTGCGTCCCAATGGCGCCGCGGGTGATGAGAACGACGGGCTGCGGCGCTAGCGTCAATGCCGTTATCAGACCGGCGAGCCCGCTTCCAACGACGACAACCTGTCCGCTCAACGCGTCGAGAAGCTCGGTCATATCGCAAGCATCCGCTCGACGGCACGCCGGGCGGCGACGGCAATGTCGGGGTCGACCCTGACCTCGTGGCGATTTTCCTCCAGTGCGGTACGGATGTTGGCGAGCGTGATCCGCTTCATGTGCGGACAAAGATTGCAGGGGCGGATGAACTCGACATCGGGATGATGCACCGCGACGTTGTCGCTCATCGAGCACTCGGTCAAGAGAACGACGCGGGCCGGACGCTGCTGCCCGACGAAATCGGACATCACCGCGGTCGATCCAGCGAAGTCCGCCTCGGCGACGACATCCGGCGGACATTCGGGATGCGCCAACACGGTTACACCAGGATAATTCTCGCGCAACTGCCTGACGTCATCTGCCGTAAACAGCTCATGGACCTCACAGTGTCCATGCCAGGCAAGCACCTCGACCGTCGTTTCGCGTGCAACGTTGCGGGCGAGATACTCGTCCGGGATCATCAGCACCCGTGATACACCGAGAGACTCGACGACCTGCTTGGCGTTCCCGGATGTGCAGCAGATATCGGACGCTGCCTTCACGGCCGCGGAGGTATTCACATAGGTGATAATAGGCACTCCGGGGTGCGCTTCGCGTAGCAGCGCCACGTCCTCAGGCGTGATCGAATCCGCCAGTGAGCAGCCCGCCCCCATATCCGGGATAAGCACTGTCTTGTTAGGATTGAGGAGCTTGGCCGTTTCGGCCATGAAATGCACCCCGGCAAGCACGATGACGTCTGCCTCGACGTCGATCGCCTTGCGCGCCAGCGCCAGGCTGTCGCCGACGATATCGGCGACGCCGTGGAAAATCTCCGGCGTCTGGTAATTGTGTGCGAGAATGACGGCGTTGCGCTGCCGCTTCAGCTCGAGGATCGCCTCGACGTCATCTTCGAACGACATCCACTCCGCCTTGGGAATGACGCGGCGAACGCGCTCATAGAGGGAGGACGCGGAAACGCGGTGGTTCATGGCCGACTCCTGCTTATGCTCTATCTGAGTATATTATGCGCCGATTGATATTCTCATATTGAGCATATGTCAATTGCGGGAGAGCGGCAGTTTTCCGCGACGGCGCGTTCTTCCCGGAAGATGCGACTGAGATTGCTCCTGAACAGGTGGCATTCCGGATGTAGTCCGCGGCACGCTGGCCGTGGTGCGATAGGTCCTGGCACGGCCAGGAAGGACGTCTTCAAGATTCGGTGTCTTGTGGATTGGCAACCAAATATCGCGCGCTCTGGCTGAAAAGCCAAAGGCGGACGATGGTGAGCACCATGAAGACGAACGACACAAACTCGACGCGGAAGCAGGGGCGGCCAAAGGACGTGACGCCGCTGGCCAAGAAGCCTGAAGCGCCGACAGCGCAGCCGCCTGGGGCGAAGGAGGAAGCGAGCCTCCGATCATTAACCCGATTTCGGGCGTCGCACAGTAGACAAACCGGTGCCGCACCTGTGCAACACCGTGCGAGCCTTGTGTCGCTGGCAGGTCTAAATTCGCTTCACCGCGTAGGAGAGCCATGCGGCCCGACCGTGAGCGTGACCGGGCCTGGCCTTACGCTTCAATAGCGCGCATCCTCAAGGCCGCAAAATGGATCGACCGGGTTTGTGCCAAGGAAAGGCTTGCGCCCGAGCATGCACTCCACAACGGCCTCCTGCACGGTATCCATGGTCGAGTACGCGTTTATGTAGGCTGGTATGCGCGGCGCGTCGTAGAGGTGATATGGATGACCGAAGGAGATCATCACGGAGGGAATATTCGTCCAGGGTCGGTACATGGCCTTGAACAGGCCCCCGCCCCCCATCCGATGCCAGTCGACGAATATCCGGCCCCGTACGAGCAGCGACTCGTCGCCCAAGGCGTAAATCACCAGATCGAAGTCGTCTGGGCTTGGCACGATGTCCGGCCGGTCGATCGTGACTTCAAATCCCTCTTTGGCCAAGAGCTCCGGCAGCAGGAATTCCAGTGGCTGCTGCATAAGCGGATGGATGATGCCGCCATCGACCAACAGGATGCGTTTTGTCTTCGCAGGATCAAGCGGAAAGATGCTGTGGACATCCTTCACAAGCGTGGGTGAGCGAGCGATGTACTTCTTGGAAGCGGCAACGCTGTCGGGATGCGCAAGCAGGTTGCGCGCTTCCGCAGCGTCGGGCAGGACATCCGACGGCTGAAAGAGTTTGAGGTGCGCTTTGAGCGCCAACACGCGAAGAACCGCTTCCTCGAGCCGCTCAGGCGTTATTCGCCCATCTTCGACAGCGGACTTGACCGCTGCCATATCCTCCTCCGGTGCGTCGCTGAAGAGGATCATGTCACAGCCATTGGCGATAATGTCAGGCATGGTCTTCGTGTGGTGGCCCCAGGCCGACAGGCCACCCATCGGCGTAGCGTCAGAGACAATGATGCCATTGAAGCCGAGCTGACCACGGAGAAGATCGATGTTCAGTAACCGGGAAACAGAGGCAGGCCGGAAGGCTTCAAGCCCAGCATCGTGCATCTTAGACCGGACATAGGCCGGCAGGGAAATATGCGCGCTCATCACGGCGAGCACGCCCTCGCCGATCAGCCTTTTGTAAAGTCGTCCGAAAGTTTCTTCCCACTGATCCATCGAGAGTGGATTGACGGTCGTAACGAGGTGCTGATCGCGGTCGTCGTATCCCTCCCCCGGCCAGTGTTTCGCGGTGGCGGCAATTCCATTCTGCTGGAGGCCGCGAACATGGGCGACGGCGTGGCGCTCAATTCTATCGACATCGGAACCGTAGGAGCGCGTGCCGACGATCGGTGATCGGAAGGCAGCATTGATGTCCATGACCGGAGTGAAGGACCACCGTACACCCATGGCTCTACCCTCGCGGGCCAAGATTTCGGAACTCTTCTCGGTCGCCTCGACATCGTCGACGGCGGCGAGACCAAGTTGCCCTAGCACCGGTGTGCCGAAAGCGAAGGAATGGCGGCTTCCTTCCAGATCTGCGCTGATGACCGGTGGCACTTTGCTTCTGGCGACAAGGTCTGAGATGACACGCCGCTCGAAGTCGAGGTCCGGCGTGAAAAATCGGGTCACCCCACCCGGCCTCAATGCACCAATGCGCGCGAACTCCTCTTCATCCGTCCCAATCATGATCAAGGTGAAGAGCTGGCCGACTTTGTCGTCGAGATCGAGCGACTCATAAACATCGCGGACCCAGGCGATCGCGGCCTCATCAAGGTTGAACGGCGGTTTGCGAAGTCCATCGTATATCGTCACAAGTCCCTCCGTGATCAACGCTCTGTGGCGATCGTTGCGTATGCACGCCATGATGGGGAAGCTCTAAGGCGAGCGACTATCCACTCTCTTAGAGCAGAAGGCAACAAGGTCCCAAACGGCTAAAGCGCGCTCAGGTGTTCTCACCGAAGGTATGGGTAACGCCTCCGACGGTTCCCATCATTCAGATCGGGAATTCGCATTGGCAGGATGAGGAAAGCCGCCAGCATTTTATGTCAAGACTCCGAACTTTCTGACCTCTAACTCATTATAAAGCCAACGTAAATCAGGACACGACAACGTGGATGCCCAACGGCCCTTCGAGCCGCGTTGGGCGTCGCGCGATGAACACATGCTTGACGAATTCCAGCAGAAATCATCCGTGCAAGCGACCGCGGATAGCTAGACATAGGTCGAGTGGAGCCTCGCCTGTTGTCTGGTGCCAAAGCGTCTCGCGGCTACGTACACTTCCTTGGTCTTCGCCGAGTGGAGTATTGAAAAAGATTGATCCTCGCCTCTGGCGAAACGAATGTCTGAAAACCCACCGAAAGGTTAAGAACATGTATCGCATTCTCAGCCTCACTGCAGTCGCAGTCATCTCTTCGATTGCCTTCGCGAATGTTACACTTGCCGACAGTCTCGACATGAATACGGCGCACGCGCTCGAAACGACCCTTCGTTCCTACAACGCCACTTTCGACGTCCGCCAGGTCAATAACTGGGACCTGTCTCCGGAGCACCTCACTCGGGGCGAATCCGCGTCAGATCGCACGACCGGTGCCATCGAAGGGATCAGGTCAGCGATTCAGTCGAACAAACCACTTTCCGGAAAGCTTCAACAGGCCGGCGTAAAGGTATCCAACATCGTCGATGTCGAGCAAGCTGCGGACGGTAGCATGACGTTCTATTCCCGCTGAAACAAACTCGACGTTGGTGGTCCGCGCTGGAGGGGACCACCAACCGATGCCAGTCTCTCAGCCGATAGCTTTTGTAGGTCCAGTTCCTGAATATTATTCAGACCTGAGGAGCGAGAAATGACGCGACAAGGTAAAAAACGCGGTCGTCACCGGGGGCCGTTTAGATTTGTGACTCGTATTCGCGGCTTTCACAGCGGTAGCGAAACAGCTTTGCGGGGCGACCACCCGTTTCGCTCGTCGTATCGCCAGTTTCCTCGACCAGTTCCTGCTGCTCGATCAACCGTCGGAAATTCTGCTTGTGGAGCGTTAACCCAGCCAGAGCTTCAACGCTACGTTGCAGTTGCAGCAAGGTGAAGCTCTCCGGCATCAACTCGAAGACAACGGGCCGGTATTTGATCTTTGCCCGCAACCGCGCAATGCCGGTCGCAAGAATGCGCCGATGGTCGGCAAACATCGGCCGACCCGGATTTGCGTCCGACAGGCAGCCAGCCTCCTTCACAAGGCCCGCCTCGTAGAGGATCTCATAGCGCTGCAGTACCAGGTCTTCGTTCCACGCGACCTCGCCCAATCCAAAAGCGAAGTTCGTTCGACGCATCCGCTCCTCCTGACGGATGGGGTCGCGCTTTACCCAAGCAACGAGATGCGCGACGATATCGTTAAGGACCGCCGGGCGTCCGGCACGCCAGTCCTCCCAGGGAAAATAGCTGTACCAGCCATGCCAGGCGGGCCCACCAGCGCCTGTTGCGGCCTGCTCCCGGACCAGACCGAGATAGCTGATCGAGATCGTCCGACCGCCCAGGATCTCGTTGTTTCGGTCGCGATCAGCGAAGGTATAGAGCTGCTCCAGATAGCCAACCGGATGGCCTGTCTGCTCCTGAACCCATTCACGCAAACCACTCTGCAGGGTACGATGCCCCATCTCGAATGGGCCAGACGGTAGAGCCTCCCCGGACCGGATCGTCATCACACGCGGCTCGCCGCCTGTCACCGCAACGAGCACGGCTATCAATTCGGCATGTGCAAACCCGATCGTCAAGAAAAGTACGCCTCCTGTTGTCAGACCAGCAATCTCTGGCACAACGAACAAACTTGAGGAAGCATATCCGGGCGTGAATATACTTGAATCTGTCGGTCGATCGCCGCTTAGCGCAGGAACTGCCTGAAGCGGCGCAGCGCGAGATAGAAAAAGATGGCGCCAATCGCCACGAGCGCCGCAAGCTGCGGCCACACCACGGCAAGGCCAGCCCCGCGAAATAGAACGGCCTGCGATAAGATCACGAAGTGCGTGTTTGGCGCTGCGAGCATGATGTTCTGGATAATCTCGGGCATGCTTTCGCGCGGGGTCGTGCCGCCGGATAGCAACTGAAGGGGGATCAGCACCAACATCAGGAGCAAGCCGAACTGCGGCATCGAGCCTGCGACGGTCGCAAGGAAAATGCCCAGGCAGGTGGTGGCGAATACGACAAGCGTAGTGCCAATCACAAACAGTACAAAGGAGCCTTCAATCGGCACCTTGAGCAGCCCCTGGACGATAAAGATCAGGGAGAATGTGGAGGCGGCAACGACAATCAGACCCATCGACCATATCTTGCTCAGCATAATCTCCAGCGGCGTGATGGGCATGACGAGCAGATGCTCGATCGTGCCGTGTTCCCGCTCGCGGATCAGTGCCGCACCGGTCAGGATGATCGAAAGCATCGTAATTGAAGAAATGACATTGTTGATCGAGCCGAACCAACTCTTATCTAACTCCGGATTGAACCGGGATCGCAGCGTCAGCGCGACGGATACCTGGTCGCCACCGCGATATCGATTGACGAACTCGTTAACCTCGCCCGAGACGATCGACTGAACATAGCCGCTGCCAGTGAACGCCTGTGATATACGCGTCGCATCGACATTCAGCTGGATGCTCGGCGATCGACCCGCAAGCACGTCCCTCTGGAAATTCGGTGGAATGACGAGTGCAAACGTGTCCAGCCCGGCATCCATGCGGCGATCGACCTCCTGGAGCGCAATGACGCGCGGAACAACGAAATAGGGTGGATAGAATGCTGTTGTGATCCGCGCGGAGAGCGGCGACTGGTCCTCATCCACAATAGCGATCGCAGCCCGATTTAGCGTTTCCGGCAGAGAGTTCGACGCCGTGTATATCGACACCGTGAAGGAATATATAATCAGAACGAGTAGCATCGGATCGCGTGCGACACCCCAGAGCTCCTTAATTCCCAGCCGATAGACACTGGCCACACGCATGGTCAGTTCGCCTGTTTCTTCAGAAGCGCTGCCCCTAAGCACATCACAATCGGAGCGGCAATCAGCAATGGTATGAAGGAATCGACCAAGTCGCTAAAGCCCAGAGCCTTGGAGAAGGTCCCGCGCGAGATCGTGACAAAGTGGGCGGCGGGATAAATCTTGCCGATGAAGGCGCCGGCCCCTTGTAGTGATGATACGGGGTCGATCATACCCGAATACTGAACTGCCGGAATGAGGGTTATCAGGGCGGTGCCGAAAATCGCGGCGATCTGACTGCTCATGAAGGCTGAGATAAGCAGCCCCATGCCTGTTGTGATCGTGACGTAGATCAGCGCTGCGAACGCAAACGTCAGGAAGCTGCCGGTAAAAGGGACACGAAAGATGAAGACCGCGAATGCGCTCAACATGAAAAAGTTGAGCATCGCGAGAGCGATATAGGGCAATTGCTTGCCAAACAAGAACTCGATGCGAGTAACCGGTGTTACGTAAAAATTGATGATGGAGCCGAGCTCCTTTTCGCGCACCACGCTGAGGCCGGCAAGCATTGCGGGGATCATCATCAGCAGGAGCGGAATGACACCGGGGACCATAGCAACAAGGCTTTGTACGTCCGGATTGTAGCGGTAGCGGATGTCCAGCTGGAAATTTGCGGTGGCAGCCGCGGCTCCAGCGCGCTGTTGCGCTTTTCGCGCGAGCCATTCTGCATGCATTCCCTCCACGTAGCCCCGGACCGTTTCGGCTCGGCTCGGCATGGCGCCATCGATCCAGGCCCCTATCTCCACGCTTCGTCCACGCGAGATATCCCTGCCGAAACCGGGCGGGATTTCGATCGCAAGGCTGAGCTCCCCTGATCTCATTCGACGGTCCATATCCGCATAGTCGACGATTGGCGGCCTTTCATCGAAGTACCGGGAACCGGAAATCTGCAGGACATAGTCCTGGCTGATCGTGGTGTCATCACGGTCGAGTACAGCGAAGGAAAGGTTTTCGACATCCATGTTGATGCCATAGCCAATGACGAACATCAAAATGACACTGCCGACCACCGCCAGCGTCGCACGAATGGGATCGCGTCTGAGTTCAAGCGCTTCGCGGCGCGTGTAGGCAAACATCCTTCGAAAATCGAAAATCCGCCCCAGCCCACCGGCCCCTGCTTGCCTCGCGGCATCGCCTGCCTGCACATTCGCAGACGCAAAGCTTGCCGGCGCTACTTCCTTGTCCCCGGTTGCGCCTTCGAGATAGGCTATGAAAGCCTCCTCGAGACTGGTCGCGGAACGCGCTTTCACAATGGCCTCAGGTGTGTCGCTCACAAGCACCTTTCCGGCATGCATCAACGATATCCGATCACACAGGGCCGCCTCGTTCATGAAATGCGTCGAGACGAAGATCGTAACATTGTCCTTTCGCGACAGATCCGACAGGATCTGCCAGAAATTGTCGCGGGCGACCGGGTCGACGCCGGACGTCGGCTCGTCAAGGATCAGAATATCCGGTGAATGGATCATCGCCACCGCAAGCGACAGACGCTGTCGTATGCCGAGCGGCAGGGCATCCGGCAAGACATCCATCACATCGGCCAGATCGAACCGCTGCATCGTCTCCTGTATGCGAGCCGGAATCAATTGCGGGGCAATGCTGAACAGCTGCGCATGAAGGTCGAGGTTCTGGCGAACCGTCAACTCCGTATAAAGGGAGAAGGCTTGCGACATATAGCCGACACGACGGCGGATCTCGATATCGTTTGAATCGACCTCGCGACCATAGAGATGCGCCGTTCCTTCGCTTGCCGGCAAAAGCCCCGTCAGCATTTTCATCGTTGTCGTCTTGCCGCAGCCATTCGAGCCAAGGAACCCGAATATCTCGCCCCGAGCGATGCGGAAGCTTACGTCATCGACGGCGGTAAAGTTGCCAAACCGCATGGTCAAGTGGCTTGCCTCTATCGCGATCTCCTGCTCGGCGGCTGGCATCCTTGGCGGCATATCGACACCGCTATGTCCGGCGCGCTTCTCCTCGGGAAGAAGTGCGATGAAGGCCGTATCGAGATCGTCCGTTCCGGTGGCCTTCATGAGCTCGACCGGCGTTCCGGTCGCCAGGACCCTGCCGCCATCCATCGCGACCAACCAGTCGAAACGCGCCGCTTCCTCCATGTAGGCGGTTGCGACGATAACGCTCATGCCCGCACGACTTTGCCGGATGCGATCGATCAACTCCCAGAACTGGCGGCGAGACAAGGGATCAACGCCGGTTGTCGGCTCGTCAAGGATAAGTAGATCGGGGTCATGGATCAGGGCGCAGCAAAGGCTGAGCTTTTGCTTCATACCGCCGGAGAGCTTGCCGGCCGGTCGATCTGCAAAGGAGCTGAGCCCGGTTCCCCTCAGTAGCCCGGCAATGCGCGCCTCCCGCTCCTCTCTTGCCTGACCAAAGAGCCTAGCAAAGAAGTCCACGTTCTCGAAAACCGAAAGCGTGGGATAAAGATTCTTACCAAGCCCCTGTGGCATGTAGGCGATCTTCGGGGAGGTTATGCTGCGATGTGTCGCATCGGCGATACTGCCACCAAGCACGTCCACCCGCCCTTTTTGGATGACACGTGCGCCGGCAATGAGCGACAGAAGACTCGACTTGCCCACGCCATCCGGACCTATCAAGCCGATCATACGGTTCGCCGGCAGGTCGAGCGTTATGTTGTCCAGCGCCTTTGTCTCGCCGTAGGCGAGGCTAACGCCCTCAAGGCGAGCGACCTGGCGATCTGGCTCGCCGGGTGGCTGGCCGTTCATTGCAGCACCGGCCCGGAAATATGGGTGGGCCATTCCGCTTCGCGGTCGAGCTGTACATAGGCCATGCCTGGGAGGCCCGTCTTGACGAACTGAACATATTTGCGCAGCAGCTCCGGCGGGATCCTGGCCCTGATCCTGAACATCAGCTTCGTCCGTTCTTCCTGCGTCTCGACGGTCTTTGGCGTGAACTGGGCGACGTCTGCGACGAACGTCACGTTGGCCGGTATGATGTATTTCGGTGCTGCATCGAGCACGAGCCGTACCTCTGCTCCCATCGGAACGCGTCCCGCCTGGTCGGTCGGCAAGAAAAAGGTCATGTAGACATCACTCAAGTCGACGATATTGAGCACGCGTCCACCCGCGGCAAGGACCTCGCCCGGTTGCGCTACCTTATATTGCACGCGACCCTCACGCGGTGACTTCAGGACGCTGTCGGTGATGTCGGCGTCGATGCTCTCGATCTCTGCTCTCGCCGCATCGACCGCAGCTTCCGCATCCACGACCTGCGCCTTCGAAGAGGTAATGGCGGCCTCCGCGGCTGCGAGCTGCGCCTGCGCTGCCGCAACCGCGGCCTTTGCTCCTTGGGCAGCCGCGCGGTCGTCATCCAGAATCTGTTGCGAAATCGTGTTGCTTTTCCGTAATTGCTCCGACCGTGTAAGCTTCGTTTGCGCCGCGTCGGCTTCCGCCTCACGCTGGGCAACGACGGCAACGGCAGCGGCGTGCTCGGCTTCACGTTGTTTGACTAGGCTATTTGCCGTATCAACGCCGATAACGGCCCGGCGCAACTGCGCCTCGGCCTGACGGCGTCTCGCCTCGAGCTGCTCGGTGTCCATTCTGGCAAGCATCTGACCCGCCTCGACAAAATCGCCCTCATTGACGAGAATGTCCTGAATGCGGCCCGCAGTCTTTGTCGAGATATCGATCTCGGTCGCTTCGATGCGCCCATTGCCGCTGGCAATATTATCAGGGAGGCCGCCGTTCGAGAATTTCTGCCACGCGTAATAGCCACCGACCACTAAAACGGCGAGCAACGCAATGAAAAGCCAATTCTTCTTTGCCGGCATGCCGACCTCTCAGACTTAAGCGAATACCCGATCACGATCTATGGTTGATCACAACAATAACAGTAATTTGACGTTTCAATAATCACGAATCTGCCGGATGGCCGCATCTTCAATGCGTTGTGCCACGCGTAAGACGCCAAATAAAAACGAATCAACACAATTGATCCGATCAATTATCTCCGTTAGGTTGATTGCTAGCATAATAGTCGCGCAACAACCGGCGTTGGAAGGAGAGAACCATGAAAGATGGACCCCATGCAGTAGATGTTCACGTCGGGAAGACGATCCGCATAAAGCGTCTGATGCGTAAGGTATCGCAGACCGAGCTTGGCGATCGGGTCGGCGTCACGTTTCAACAGATTCAAAAATACGAAAAGGGATCCAACCGCGTTTCCGCGAGCATGCTGGTTGAGATTGCCGGCGCGCTCGATGTCGACGTCCGATCTTTCTTCGAAGACGTCAACCCCGGCACCGCCAACGACAATCCGTCGCCCAGCGAGGAATTCGTCGTCTCCCGCGACGGCGTATTGCTTAACGCCGCGTTTTTGTCGATCAAGAACGAACAGGTTCGCAAGAAGATCGTAAAGCTCGTGCAGGCAATTGCCGGCATGGAATTGGACGACGCTGAATAGCTTTCTGGTCGGCGTTGGACGGTCCGAACGTCAGTGGCAGTCGAGAAGCACGAGGTTCTCGCTGGCATCTTTCATTGCGACCTGCGTCTTCTTGCCGATCAGCTTTTCGAGATTGACGTCGAGCTCGCGTTCGGGGTCAATGCCGTCCCAATCGATCACGACCTGAAGAAGAGCCATGTTGGTCAAGTGCATCAAATTATGCAGCTTGAGTTTCTGGGCTTCATCTTTCGCGGCCGAGAGCAACCGGAATATTCTGGCATACTCGCTACCCGTTCCCTCGTCCCTCGTCAGAATGTTCATTGCCACCGCCTTCACCTTCTCTGCTGATGAGCCTTCCGGGCTTCAACGAGATCCATCATTGTGCTCAGGCGTTACTCGGGCGTTACAGGCGTGACGCCCCCCGTGATTTCCGCCCGCAAGTGCTCCCAGTGCGAGGTGGCGGCAAAACCCCAGTCACGCTCCTGAACGGCAAACTCCACTTCTTGCAGATACTGCAGGACGAGTTCGGCATCCTGACGCTTGCGCTCAATTTTGGCTGCTCGGATCATCCGCAGGATCGACTTGGCGCGGTCCCCACTGGCGAAAGTGCAGCCCTCGACGACCTTGGGATAGGTACGCTGCGAAAAATGAAGCGCGCGGCCGGCAAGCAACAGCATCTTGTGTTCGGCAAGCGATAGAGCGCCCCGCCGGTACAGACCGTCGATCGTCGGCTGAAAATCGACCCACGGGATCGAGAGCGGCAGCCAGCCGAGTTCTTCCGGCGCGTGCACGAGCGCCACAGCCTCGTCGTCAATCAGGCGACCTTCCGCGTAATCCTCGTAGATCGAACCCAGACCGACCATGCCGAACGCTGCGCATTCGGCCGCGCGCAGAGCCCCCATGCTGGCGCCGCCGGCAACGACGACATTGTGCTGCAATGCGTAGAGGATCTCCTTGTGCCAGACCGAAGGCACTTCCCCGAAGTAGCCATCGACAATCCCAATTGCCCGTGCGCCATCCTGCACGGCCTGCAATATGTCACCGCGTGCGGCCGGCCCGCGAAAGGCGATCGAAGGG
This sequence comes from Rhizobium sp. 3T7, assembly GCF_020166565.1. Classification (NCBI taxonomy): domain Bacteria; kingdom Pseudomonadati; phylum Pseudomonadota; class Alphaproteobacteria; order Hyphomicrobiales; family Rhizobiaceae; genus Rhizobium; species Rhizobium sp. 3T7. The sequence goes on along the minus strand of NZ_JAIQXS010000033.1, from coordinate 15,553 downwards.
TTCTCGTCTCGGAGACTGCCAATATCGGCGCCAAAGCTCGGGCCGGCGAAGATCACCTTCATTGCATTGCTCCCTGCATAGCGTTGACGGCGCGCAACCCGAGTTGAATGAATTCGCCGCTGACATCCACCTCGAGGCCAGGAACGATCATGCGGACGACTGAAACCGGCAGGCGCGGATGGGGAAGCGGCACGGCCACCACCTGATCGATACCTTTCGCCTTCAGGCGATCGAGAATGTGGCTGATATTTTCCTGGATGCTGCGCGGCGTCGTTTCGAAAGAAAATTTGGGAGCGACGGGTGCTTCGTCGCAAAGATTGATGAGTTCCTGCATCGGGCCGCCGTTGTCGAGCCTCTGGTAGAGACGCGGGGAAAAGTCGTCGCGGCTACCAGCAATCGCGGTCAAACGGCTCTGTGCCGCCTCGGTGATTGCGCGCAGCGCTGCGCGAATAGGATCGGGGTGGCAGCCGCATCCCCCGCACACATGGGTCCAGCGCGTATCCACACGCTCACCAAGATTGCCGGGTATGATAACTGCCAGAAAACTGGGGACGCCAATGTCGGTCGTCATGTCGAGCAGCAGGAGACGCATTCCTGCGCGCCTGATGCGATCTACGACAATATCCAGGACAGGATCACCGAAGGCCGCCGGATCGATCCGCGCGCCGCACAGTTGCTCGTGCGGGCGCAACTGCGTCAGTGCCCAGGCGTCACGTTCGACCAGCTCGCAAAGCCCGTGAAGCACAGCTTCCGCCGGCCGATTTCCGGATGCGAGACCATCACTCGACTGCTCGAACCCGCAGGGGCGGACGCCCCGATGATCGAGACCGACGAGCGGCCAAGGCACGAAGACAGGGCGGCCGGACATGATGTCCAGACCTTCGCTCCAGGCGATCGGCTGCGAACCGATCTCGGAGGGAACGCAGCGGGCGACCGAATCGAGGTCGATCATCGGCGCATGTTCGGCCTTCATTCCGTGCAGCGTCGCCATTACCAGGTCGCGCGGCTGCATCTCAGCAATGCGCGTCTCGACAGCTTCCATCGCGGCCGAAGTCATAGCGGCTTCTTCGTCGATGCCTTTTCCCTGAAAAACTGAAAGCGTGTAGCTGTTCGGCCGCGTCGCGAAAGCAACGGGGATCTCGACGAGGTCAAGCGCGGTGAGCAAACCCACCCGCGTAATGCCAAGTTCCTTGAAGTGCGGTTTGATGGCCGCGAATGTCTGCCCAGGCGTCAGTGAGCGGTCGTGATAGCTATTGATGCCGGCCGATGAAAGACTGAGATCATGCGCCAGGCGCTCGAGTGCGGTCTGAACAGACATTCGCATCGACCTCAACGGAACTTCAGGGCGTGAACAATGTTTGCCGTGGCGTTTGTGTCAAGCTGGACGGCTTCCTGTTTCAGGACGGCTTGAGCGGCGGCGGAAAGGCGTACTGCAACTGGCTTGATCTGGGTGGTCGTCATTGTGTCATCTCCTGCTAGAAGCAGCATCGTGCTGCGGACAGGAGGAACATGCCCCGACTGGCGTTATTTCGGCGTGACCAGGATTCGCGCTAGAACGGCGCCCAAAGCACCGCAGGTGTAACGCTTCAAGACAACCCGGCCATCCGAAGGCCGTCAATCAGCTGACGGGTGTCATCCGGATTGCGGTCCGGCACGAATTGCCAGACATCATCGGTGCGGAAATCGGGAAAATTCTCGAGGACGATAGAGGCATAGCGCGACGCAGTTCGCAGGTCACCGTTCTTGGCGTGGGATGCAGCCAGAAGGCGCGAGGTCGCAGGGCGATCCTTGACGCGATCCAAGACCTCGATCGCCTTTGCATAGTTTTCCTGCACGAAATGGATACCGCCGAGATTCCAGTAGTAATAGTCCGGTGGCAACGGATTGAGCTTCAGCGCTGCCAGGCTCAACTCCAGCGCCCGGTCACTTTGACCATCATGCAGCAGGGCATCAGCATGATCGGCGAGAATGTCGGCGTCATTGGGGTTCAGCATCTGCGCTTCGGCGAAAAATTCGAGACTATCGTCGAAGCGGCGGCGATAAAGAGCGACGAAGCCCAATTCGCGCATCGCCCTGCCACTATTCGGGTCGCTGTCACGAGCAAGCCAGGCGGAGCGGTCCGCCTCCTCCAGCAATTGCGTATCCTTCATTCCGCGCACAAGCCACTCCATACCGAGCACGCGGGCCATTCCAGCGTGAGCCGATGAAAACCTGTCGTGGCGGGAGAGCGCTGATTTGAACCATTTGCGCGCCTGGCGCAGGTGCTGAAGATCGGTCTTCGAAACGAGCCGCTTTCCTTCGAGGTACAGGCGGTAGGCCGACGGATTGACGTCATGCGTCATATCCAGAAGCTCGCGGCGTTCGATGGTGTCGGCGAGCGTCATCACAATTCGTCGGGCAAGCTGAGCGAAGGATTGGTTGACCTTCTGCATGGCAAGCGGCAGGTCGATCGCCCAGAGCACTTCGGCCGTCGAGTTCTTCGTCAGTCGGCACGTGGAATAGATGTCATCCTCGCGACCATGGATCGTAACATAGACGGTATAATCAAACCGCAGCTCGGGTGGCGTCGGCACAAAGGGATCGCCAGCGAGACTGCGATTGACGATTTCCAGGCTCGTGTGCGCGGCAATCACCTTGAAGCCGCGCTGCTGGCTTAGTCCGATCGTGACCTCTTCCAAAAGCGCGCGCCCCACACGCTGCAGCACCGGGTCAGACAAGATGGTATCCGGCGGCAGAATGAGGACCCGCGGCTGACCCACTGGGTCAGAAGGGACGTTGCCGGGTATTTCTTTCAAGGGGCCTGCAAGTGAGGCCGGCGTGATGATGCCGAGCTCCTGCGCCACGGCCAGGGTCCGGCCATCCGGCTCTGCACCGTATTCAGCCTTCAGCTCATTGCGACAGCGCAAATACACCTGACGTGCGGCTGCGAGATCACCGGCGTCCACGTGCCGTTGCATCAGCGCTCGGCAAGCGACTTCGTTCGCAGGGTCCGCATCAAGCAGCGAGCCTGCAAGCATCAGGATGTCGTCGGATGTGCGTTTCTCCGGCGTTTCGAGAAGCGCAATTATATGAGCCTCGCGGCGTTGCTCAATGCGCTGACGCTCGACGACAACCCTCTCTTCGGCCTCGATCGTCGGCGCCTTGAATCCCTCGAGAAGATCACCGCGAAGCAGATCCCACGCTGATCGCGGCAAGGGCACCGCCGTATCGCTGAGGACCAGTACGTCTGCGTCCCAATCATCACGGTTGAAGGAAACATGGGTATTCGTCGCCTTGAGCAAGCGCGGCAGGCTGTCGGGAATGCTGCGATCAATCCGCGCCAGAAGCTGGCGCAGGCTGCCGGCTCGCTGTTTGGATTGATCCGACTGCCACAGGATCGCTCGCAGGATTTCCCGTTCCATCGCGTATTGCGGCGCAGTCACCAGAAAAGCGAGCAACGCGTAGGCCTTCTCGGGCAAGACGATCTCGCTGCCCTCCGCGAAAAGCGCGGGCGTTCCAAGTAAACGGAGAAGACGGTTCTGTTTGCCTGTCACGAGCAACTCGCGATTGGAGAATCCGAACGCGAGTATAGGGACAAACAATGGCAACGCAAAAGGATTATGCTTGTCCGGTTGAATTTATCAACCGGTAGATGATTTCGGCACGCAACTTACTGGAAAAGTGCCCCGCCTGAAATGCTATTGCGCCATCCTTTCGGTCCACTGACGCCACCAATAAACAAATGGCGCCGACCTTTCGATCGACGCCATTTGCAGTGAATAACGCGCTAGCTTAGGCCGCGGCCGAAGCAAAACCAGCCGTCGGTACTTCCGAGATCGTCTTCAGAACCTGCGAAGCGATCTGGTAAGGGCAACCCTGAGAGTTCGGGCGACGATCTTCCAGGTAACCGCGATAATCATTTTTAACGAAGGAGTGCGGAACACGGATCGAGGCACCACGATCGGCAACACCATAGGAGAACTTGTTCCACGGAGCCGTTTCATGCTTGCCGGTCAGGCGCTTGTCGTTGTCCGGGCCGTAAACGTTGATGTGGTCCATCAGGTTCTTGTCGAACTGCGCCATCAGAGCTTCGAAATAAGCCTTGCCGCCGACTTCGCGCATGAACTTGGTCGAGAAGTTGCAGTGCATGCCCGAGCCGTTCCAGTCGGTATCGCCGAGCGGCTTGCAGTGATACTCGATGTCGATGCCGTACTTTTCCGTGAGGCGCTGCAGCAGGTAGCGTGCCATCCAGATCTGGTCGGCGGCCTTCTTTGAGCCCTTGCCGAAGATCTGGAACTCCCATTGACCCTTGGCCACTTCGGCGTTGATGCCCTCGTGGTTGATGCCGGCTGCGAGGCACAGGTCGAGGTGCTCTTCAACGATCTCGCGGGCGATCGAGCCGACGTTCGAGTAGCCGACGCCGGTGTAGTAGGGGCCCTGCGGAGCCGGGTAGCCGGTTTCCGGGAAACCGAGCGGACGGCCGTTCTCGTAGAAGAAGTATTCCTGCTCGAAACCGAACCAGGCGTCCTCGTCGTCGAGGATGGTGGCGCGGCTGTTGGACGGATGCGGGGTGACACCATCCGGCATCATGACTTCGCACATGACGAGAACGCCGTTCGTGCGGGCCGGGTCCGGATAAATCGCGACAGGCTTCAGCACGCAGTCAGAGCTGCGGCCTTCTGCCTGCATCGTCGACGAACCATCGAAGCCCCAGAGCGGGAGCTGCTCGAGTGTCGGAAAAGCGTCGAATTCCTTGATCTGCGTCTTGCCGCGGAGATTTGGTACCGGGGTGTACCCATCGAGCCAGATGTACTCGAGCTTATACTTGGTCATTTGCGAGTCTCTCAAACATAAATCGTGAGCAAATCCTCACGCGAACCGACCGTTGAAGCGACCAGGCCGCGAAGGGATACCAAATTACATGCACGTGGCGTGCCAGTTTGTGTGCGATGATGTCGCTAGCCAATCGATTGCGCCCGACAAAGCCGACCGACCGAGTTTGCTCCACGGAGATGACCGAGCGAGGAACCGACAGCGGACTCAAGCAGTTAGCTGCCGAAGGTAGTTGCGGAGCGTGCGTTCGGCCGCCGCGACCGGAGAAGGCTGCAACATTTTTTTCGCAGTTCAACTCAGTCGATCATTTTTTGTGCATATGATTATATTTTATACCCAATGAGATTCCGATATAAAAGCCAGCAGATTCGAATGCCCATAATCCCAACATATGTCGCATGTTTTTCAATCAGATCGCGCAATTACTGTGCAGTTCTGTTATGGTCGTGTTATTGTCCTCGGGCGTCGATGAGCAAGGAGGCACTTTATGGCCATTGGTGTGCATCACGAGACGGCAACAATTTACGCGTTTCCAGCGAAGCGTTTTGCTGCGGCGGAGCGTCGCCCGGCAGTTGATATTGAACGGGATATGATCCCTTCGGTCTATGAAAGCTGCTGGTATCACGACGAAGCCATCAAAGAAACGGCAGAGCCGGCACAGCCAAAGTTCACGCCCCGCATCGTGGATTGACCTTTTCTTGATCGTGAACCTGCGCCCGACGGCATAGCACTGTGACGCGGTTTAGCCGGGGTCCCGCAAGTCGCCCCGCTGCCAACGCGGCGCTCTAGATGAGTCTAATTACAAGTACCTTCGCGTGACGTCCAAGGGCGAAGCGTCGGTTGCCCGCCGATGCTGCTCCTCGGCTTTGCAGGGACCTGCTCCGGTCGGAAATCGCTGGACTCGACCTTGGCCACCTGGGCACACCTAGAACCCTTTCGCCTCCCAGCACGTCGCCCTTGTTTTGCCGCAGTCAGTTGACCCTGCCGTGCGAAATCCCGATCCCGAACCGCGACCCAACGGATCGCGCCGACATCCCGCCTGCCGACGCCGCCAGAACACGACTGCGAAGATCATCGCTCAATGCACGTGCCATCACTGCCTCCTGATTGGGAAGACGCAGGGAATCACGGCAAAGAGCGACTGTCATCCAAATGCCGATTCCGCGTTCAGGGGACTGTCCTAGGTGCCAAGCGACACTTGGACCTTGGTCTCGGCAATGGCGAGACCAAGGCCCCTCGCATACAGATGCTCAAGCTTACATAATCCTTGCATAATCATCGACGATTGGTCGGTCGAGAGCCTAACAACTGTCGCGGCCATGGCTCCGGCGGCGTGTTCAGCCGGCAGCGCACTTCGTTTGGTGCGAGGGCGAAGCTGTGTCCAAGGCGAAGGCAATCATTGGGAGGGTGGCATGGTACAATTTATTCGCTCGGACCTGGACTTCATCCTGCAGCAAATTCTCCTCGCGGAGGCCCACGCGGCCGGATCTGATCCGAAAACCCTGGTCCCGAACTCGTTCGTCCCCTTCGGTCTGCGCACGGTTGATGGATCATTCAACAATCTTTTTGCGGATCAGAGCGAGTTCGGCGCGTCCGACAACATCTTCCCGCGCCTGACGGACCCGGTGTTTCGTGATGCCCAAGCTGGAACCTCATATGCGCAGACAAGTGGCACGGTCATCGACTCGCAGCCGCGAACGATCAGCAATTTGATCGTCGACCAGTCGTTGAACAATCCGGCGGCGATTGCGGCCGCTCTCCAGAATGCCGGATCTGTGGACATTGCCGGAGACAGCGCTTCCTTCCTCGCTGCCCTCCAGGCTTTGGAGACGGCCAAGGCCAATGCCGGCGGCAATACGTCAGACCCGGCTGTGATAGCCGCTCAGCAGGCGTTCGATCAAACGGTAACGGATCTTGGCCTGAATATCGCTACCAGCCCTGGGCTGGATGGCCAGTTTGGCACGGCCGACGACAAGCCCGTCTTCTTCATTCCCAATACCACCCCGGATGAAGGTCTGTCTGCGCCATTCAATTCCTGGTTCACCTTTTTCGGCCAGTTCTTCGACCATGGTCTCGACCTCGTGACCAAGGGCGGGAATGATGTCGTGTTCATCCCGCTGCAGCCGGATGATCCGCTCTTTGTCGAGGGCAGCCCGACCAACTTCATGGTGCTGACGCGGGCGACCCAGTTTGCCGGGCCGGGCGCCAACGGCATTCTTAACGATGACCCGACGACGGCCGTTGACGAGTCCGCCGACAACACAACCCACGAGGCGATGAACACGACATCGCCGTTTGTCGACCAGAACCAGACCTATTCCTCGCATCCCTCGCATCAGGTTTTCCTGCGCGCCTATGAATTGGATGCCAATGGCAGGCCGGTGCCTACCGGCAAGCTGATCACCAATCGCGACCTCGGAGCCGACGGCATATATGGCACGGCCGATGACGAAGAAATCGGCGGCATGGCCACCTGGGCCGTCGTGAAGGCGCAGGCGCGCGACATCCTTGGCATCAACCTGACCGACGCCGACGCGCTTCGCGTGCCGCTGCTTGCCACGGATGCTTATGGCAACTTCATCGGCGGCCAGAACGGCTTTCCACAACTCGTCGTCGCCGCCGGGCCTCCCCCGGTTCTTGTCGAAGGCAATCCGGCATTGCCAGTCAACGCGTCCCAGGCGATCAGCACCGGACACGGCTTCCTCGATGACATCGCGCATGCCGCCAACCCCTTCGGCGACCATGACGGCAATCCGGCAACACCACCCCAGGCATTGACCCCGGACGTCGACACTGTCGCAGGTGGCACACCTCCGGGACAGGGATTTTACGACAACGAGCTGCTCGACGCGCACTACATCGCCGGCGACGGCCGCGTGAACGAGAATATCGGCCTCACCGCCGTCCATTCGATCTTCCATGCCGAACACAACCGGTTGGCCGATCATACCAAGGAAGTCCTTGTCAGCGATGCCCAGACGCTGCTGGCCGGTGGCGCGACGCAGGCTGAGGCGGTTGCCTTCCTCAATCAATGGCTGGTGGTCGACGTGCTGACGGTCCCGGCGCTGACGGACATCGCCACGCTCCAGTGGGATGGCGAACGCCTGTTCCAGGTGGCGAAATTCGGCACCGAAATGCAGTACCAGCACCTGGTGTTCGAGGAGTTCGCGCGCAAGGTCCAGCCGCAGGTCGATGCGTTTCTTGCGCCTGAAGGTTTCGACACCACGATCGATCCCGCGATCGTTGCCGAGTTTGCACATACGGTCTACCGCTTCGGGCACTCGATGCTGACCGAGACAATCGACCGCCTCGATCCCAATTTCGTATCAAACGAAGTTGGCCTGATCGCGGCCTTCCTCAACCCGCTCGCCTTTGCCGCAAGCGGTCCAACGCCGGAAGAGGCGACCGGCGCCATCGTGCGCGGCGTAACGCGCCAGGCCGGCAACGAGATCGACGAGTTCGTCACGGAAGCGTTGCGCAACAACCTTCTTGGCCTGCCGCTTGATCTGCCGACCATCAACCTTGCGCGTGGCCGTGATACCGGCGTGCCATCGTTGAATGCCGCGCGTCGTGAATTTTACGAAATGACTTCCGACAGCCAACTCAAGCCTTATACGAGCTGGGTCGACCTGGTGCAGAACCTGAAGCATCCCGAGTCGGTTATCAATTTCATCGCCGCCTACGGCACGCACACCGCCCTGACGGCGGCCGACGTCGACACGCTTGCGGAAAAACGCGCCGTTGCCTCAGCTCTGGTTCTGGGCGGAAGCGCGGTGATCAACGCCGGTGGCATTGCCGAAAGGACATTCATTGCGGACGAGGCCGACCGGCTTGCGTTCCTCAACAGCACCGGCATCTACGCCAACTCCCCGACCGGCGTGACGACCACCGGTGTCGATGCAATCGACCTGTGGGTTGGCGGCCTCGCCGAGCGGCAGATGCCGTTCGGTGGCCTGCTGGGCTCGACCTTCAACTTCGTCTTCGAGACGCAGTTGGAGGCGCTGCAGAATGGCGATCGCTTCTACTACCTTGCCCGCACCGCCGGCATGAATTTCCTCACCGAGTTGGAGAACAACTCGTTCGCCAAATTGATTATGGCCAACAGCGATGCCACGCATCTACCTGCCGACGTGTTCTCGACGCCGGGCCTCATCCTCGAAGTCGATCAGACCCGGCAGTTCAATGCGAACGTGGTCAATGATCCTGGCCCGGACGGCATACTGGGTGATGATCCCCTTACGCCGCTTGTTGATGAGAGCGCAGATGACATTGCCACCCCCAACCAGGATCCTCTCGGTGGCTCTGCCCTCATTCCGCTCGTCATTCGCGACAACCCGGCGACTGCGGTCGTCGATACGAATTTCCTCCACTACACCGGCGAGGATCACGTGGTTCTCGGCGGCACCGAGAACGATGACATTATCATTTCGAGCATCGGCGATGACACGCTCATGGGCGACGGTGGCAACGACCGGCTCGAAGGTGGCGACGGCGTCGACAATATCGAAGGCGGCGCCGGCGACGACATCATTACCGACCTAGGCGGCGATGACGTCCTCAAGGGCAATGACGGCGATGACGTCATTCACGGCGGCAATGGCTTCAATCTGATCCTCGGCGGAGGTGGCAGCGACTTCATCATCACCGGTGAGGACGTTTCCGAGACCTTCGGCGGCACCGGCAACGACTTCATCCTGGGCGCCCAGATGAACTTGCCGACATTCGGCAATGAGGGCGATGACTGGATCGAGATCGGCACATCCGATGGCGCGGGCGGCGACAATTTCGACCCGCAGGAGGCGAGCACCGTCATCGGCCACGATGTTTTCATCACCGGCGGCGGCTTCGACGAAGTCGACGGCGAAGGCGGCGACGACATCATGGTCATGTCCGACGGCGAAGACCATTTTGGCGGCGGCGGCGGCTTCGACTGGGCCAGCTACAAGAACGATGCGTTCGGCGTGACCGTCGACCTCAATGTCAACGACTTCATTGAGCCGCCGGCAACGCCCTCCAACCAGGGTATTCTTGACCGGTTCGCCCAGGTGGAGGGCCTGACTGGATCGGCCTTTGGCGACATCCTGCGCGGCGACGATGCCGACGCGGCCGAGATCAACGTTGCCGGGCCGCAGAACAGTTCGCTCACCAATATCAGCCTGATTAACGATCTGCAGGCGTTTCTCGACCAGATTCTATCGACGACGGGCGTCACTTCGTTCAGCGCCGGCAATATCATCCTCGGCGGCAGCGGTAGCGACATTATCGAAGGCCGCGGCGGTGACGACCTCATCGACGGCGACCGCTGGTTGAACGTGCGGATTTCGGTGACCGGCCACACGCCGCAGCCGGGCCAGCCCGTCATCACCAGTGTGGACAGCCTGACAGAGCTTGTGCCCTATGTGCTTTCGGGTGAAATCAAGCCAGGCCAGCTCAGTATCGTTCGCGAGATCAACACCGGCGACGCCGACTTCGATACCGCCGTATTCTCCGACAATCGAGCCAACTACACTGTCGTGACCAGCCTGGACGGTGTTACGACTGTCACGCACAACCTGCTTGATGGAAATGGAGTAGTCATCGGTGTCGACGCTGATGGCGCCGACCGCCTCCTGAACGTCGAGCGGCTGCAATTTGCGGACCAGTCCGTGACACTCGTGGCCGGTCTCAACAATGATCCGGTTGGCCTGTTGGTGCTTGACGACCTCACGCCGGCCGTCAATCAGGTATTGACGGCTTCGACGGCGGGCGTCACCGACGCCGACAATCCGGGCACGGGAGAAATTACCGGTCCGATCAGCATCATCTGGCAATCGGAAGCCATCGCCGGCTCGGGCATCTTCCAGGATATCGTCGACTTTGGCGGCGGCAACCCCGGCACGGCGCTCGGCAGTACGTTCCGCATCACGCCCGATCTTGATGGGCTGAGATTGCGCGCCAAGGCGGTCTATCAGGATGCCAATGGCGTGCTGGAGACGGTTTTCTCCGCGCCGACAGTGGCCGTCGCTGCCGGTGCACCGGCGGCGGCGCCTGCGCCGATTCCGGCCGAAACACCGGTCACCAGTGCCGGCATCCATCTGATCCGCAGCGATCTGCAGTTCATGCTTGAACAGATTCTGATCGCTGAAGCGCATTCGGGGGCTTATGGAACCCCGGCACAGGACCTGCGCTCGCTGCTGCCGAACACCAGGCTGCCTTTTGGCCTGCGCACGGTGGACGGTTCGTTCAACAACCTGGTTCAGGGCCAGACCGACTTCGGCGCTGCCGACCAGAATTTCCCGTCTCTGCTGGATCAGCAGTTCCGCAATGACCAGGACGGCGACACGTTCGGCCCGATTACCAATACCAACTACGCCTCCACAACCAACGTCGTCGACGCCGATCCGCGCATCATCTCCAATCTGATCGTCGACCAGACGATCACCAACCCGGTGGCCGTCGAGGCCTTCGTCGCGGCGGGCCTCGGAACGCTCGATGTCAATGGCGTCCTGCTCGATTTGAATGGTGTCCCCATTCCCGCCGGCCAACCGCTATTTGTCCCCAACACGGCGCCTGACGAAGGCCTGTCGGCGGGGTTCAATGGCTGGTTCACCTTCTTTGGCCAGTTCTTCGACCATGGCCTCGACCTCGTCAACAAGGGCGGAAACGGCACGATATTTGTCCCGTTGCAGCCTGACGATCCCCTTTATGTGGAGGGTAGCCCGACCAATTTCATGGTGCTGAGCCGGGCCACCAATACGCTCGTCCAGGCAGGCGCCGACGGCGTCCTCGGGACGGCCGACGACATCCACAGGCATAACAACCAGACCACTCCCTTCGTCGATCAGAACCAGACCTATACTTCACATCCCTCGCATCAGGTGTTCCTGCGCGAGTACGCGCTCGATGCGAACAATCACCCGGTTGCGACAGGGCAGTTGCTCGACGGCGCTGACGGCGGCCTGCCGACCTGGGCCAACGTCAAAGCGCAAGCGTTGATGCTTGGCATCACCCTCACGGACGCGGACGTTACCAACCTGCCGATGGTTGCCACTGATCCCTACGGCAAGTTCATTCCGGGCGCGAACGGCTTGGCGCAATTTGTAACCGCAGGCGGACTTGTCGAAGGGGTCGCCGGTGGCCTCGCTGTCCCCGTCGATGTCGTCCGGACCAACCATGCCTTCCTCGACGACATCGCGCACAGCGCCAATCCACGCAATTCGGCCGGCGCGCTCCTGACGGCCGACGCCGACACCGGCATTGGCGATGACAACAATCCGGGCACCTACGACAACGAGTTGCTCGATCGCCACTTCATCACTGGCGATGGTCGCGGCAACGAGAACATCGGCCTGACCACCGTGCACCACATCTTCCATTCGGAACACAACCGGATGGTTCAGCACACCAAGGATGTCGTTCTCGCCTCTAACGATCCCGCCTTCATCGCCCAGTGGCAGTTGCCCGATGGCTCGTGGAACGGCGAGCGCTTGTTCCAGGCGGCGCGCTTTGCCACCGAGATGCAGTACCAGCACCTGGTGTTCGAGGAATTCGCGCGCAAGGTCCAGCCGCAGGTCGACGTGTTCCTCGCCGAAGGCCAAGGCTACGACGCCACGATCAATCCCGCAATCGTTGCCGAGTTCGCCCATGTGGTCTATCGCTTCGGCCACTCGATGCTGACGGAAACCGTGAATCGCCTCGACCCCAACTTCCAGTCGAGTGAGATCGGCCTGATCGAGGCCTTCCTCAATCCGGTCGCGTTCAACAATGACGGTGCCTTGACCGCCGACCAGGCGGCCGGCGCCATCGTGCGCGGCATGACCCGCCAGGCCGGCAACGAGATCGACGAGTTCGTTACCGAAGCGTTGCGCAACAACCTTCTTGGCCTGCCGCTTGATCTGCCGAGCATCAACCTGATGCGCGGGCGCGATACCGGCGTGCCGTCGCTGAATGCGGCGCGCCGTGAATTCTACGACGCCACCGGCGACGGCCAGCTCAAGCCATATGCGAGTTGGGTCGAGCTTGCGGCCAACCTGAAGCACGAATCCTCGGTGGTCAATTTCATCGCGGCGTATGGCACGCATGCCGCCCTGACGGCGGCCGACGTCGACACGCTTGCGGAAAAACGCGCCGTTGCCGCCGCTCTGGTTCTGGGCGGAAGCGCGGTGATCAACGCGGGAGGCGCAGGCGGCGTTGAGAGGACGTTCACCGCGGACGAGGCCGACCGCCTTGCCTTCCTCAACAGCACCGGCATCTACGCCAACTCCCCGACCGGGGTGACGACCACCGGTGTCGATGCAATCGACCTGTGGGTTGGCGGCCTCGCCGAGCGGCAGATGCCGTTCGGTGGCCTGCTGGGCTCGACCTTCAACTTCGTCTTCGAGAACCAGATGGAGAAGCTGCAGAATGGCGATCGTTTCTACTACCTGGAGCGTACGGCCGGACTGAACTTCCTCACCGAGCTGGAGAACAACTCCTTCGCCAAATTGATTATGGCCAACACCGACGCCACGCATCTGCCTGGCGACGTATTCTCGACGCCTGGCTTTACTCTTGAGGTCGACCAGACCAAGCAGTTCACCGAACTGAACGAAGCCGGGGCCGACGGAATTCAGGGGACGGCTGACGATGTCGCTGGCCTGGACGGGATTTCCGGCAATTCTGATCCGCTTGGTGGCATCCTTCTGACGCCGCTGGTTATTCGAGACAACCCGGCAACGCCAGGTGCCGATACCGACTACCTGCGGTATACTGGCGAGGATCATGTTGTCCTCGGCGGTACGGCCGGTGACGACACGATCATCGCGAGCATCGGCGACGACACGCTCTATGGCGACGCCGGCAACGACCGGCTCGAAGGCGGCGACGGCGTCGATATGATCCTCGGCGGCGCTGGCGACGATATCATCACCGATCTTGGCGGCGACGACAACCTTCAGGGCGGCGATGGTAACGATGCCATCCATGCCGGCAATGGCATCAACCTGATGCTTGGCGGTTTCGGCAACGATTTCATCGTTACCGGTGAGGACAGCAATGAAGCCTTCGGCGGCCCTGGTAACGACTTCATCTTCGGTACCCGAGCGGACGAAATGGTGTTCGGCAATGAAGGCGACGACTGGATCGAGCATGGAATGGCCGATGGCAGCGCCGGCGAAAATTTCGACACGCGCGGACTGGATTCAATCATCGGCAACGACGTCTTCATCGGCGACAGTGTCGCAGACCGAATGCTGGGTGAGGGCGGCGATGACATCATGGTCGGCAATGGCGGCCAGGTGGACCGCTACATCGGCGGGTCCGGTTTCGACTGGGCCGTTTTCAAGCACGACTCGTTGGCCGCAAATGTCGACCTGAACCTCCGCGCCTTCGACGAAACGCCCGTGCCGCTGACGGCGGCATCGGCTCTTGCGCGGTTTGAATCGGCTGAAGGCCTGTCGGGATCCTCCCTAAGCGACATTCTGCGCGGCGATGATGCCGACGCAGGCGTGATTGCTTCGTCTGGTTTTACCGGCAGCGTGCTTACCAATTTCGGCCTTGTCACTGGCCTGCAGCAATTCGTCGGCGCTGCTGCTGCCGGATCGGATGGCATTGTCGGCACCGCCGACGATCAGTTCGGCTCGGGTAACATCATTCTCGGCGGCGACGGCAGCGATCTCATTGAAGGCAGGGGCGGCGACGATCTTATCGACGGCGACCTCTCGCTCAATGTGCGCATCAGCGTGCGCGCGAATGCAAACGGCACCGGCGAGGAACTCTTCAGCGCTGACAGCATGAGTGAACTGACCGATCGTGTGTTCTCCGGTGAAATCAATCCCGGACAACTCACAATCGTCCGTGAGATCTTGACGGCGGATGGCCCTGGTTTCGACACGGCGGTGTTCTCGGATGTCCTGGCTAACTATCGCTTCAATGGACAGGTCTTTGACCCGGCCAACCTGCCGACGCCTGACATCAACGGCTTCATCACGGTATCGCACATTGTCGGGGGCGTTGCTGGCCCGGACGGAACCGATCGTTTGTCAAACATCGAGCGGCTGCGGTTTTCTGACCAATCGATCGTACTTGGAGGTATCAACAGCGAGCCGGTTGGCCTGCTCTCGATCCGCGACGCGGCAACGGGCACTGCGGACAATACACCGTCGGAGGGTCAACTTCTGGAGGTATCGATCGCGGGTGTGAGCGATGCCGACAACCCTGACGGCCTGATCACCGGGCCAGTCACATACTTCTGGCAGTTCGAACCGCGCCCGGGTACCGGCATCTTCGAAGACATCATCATTGCCACAGGTCTGGGGGATGTGCATGCGACCGGCCCAACCTTCACGCCTGGCGCGGATTTAGCCGGACTCGCATTGCGCGTGCGTGCTATCTACCAGGACGCCAATGGGGTTTTGGAAGAGGTGTTCTCGGCGCCCACAGTGGGTGTCGGGCTTGAGCCTCCCCCACCCAACACGGTCGTGGGAACGCGGGGCGACGAGACGCTCAACGGCGGTGCAGGCGATGACATCATCAACGCCGACCGCGGCAACGATATAGTCAACGGCGGCGGCGGCAACGACACCATCGACGCCGGTCGCGGCGACGATACCGTCAATGCCGGCGACGGCAACGACGCGATCCTCGGCGATCGTGGCAACGACATTATCAATGGCGGTCTGGGTGACGATACGATCGACGCCGGTCGCGATAACGACACCATCAATGGCGGTCCGGGCAATGACACGATCCTTGGCGATCGCGGCAACGATCTTATCATCGTCGG
>NZ_JAIQXS010000032.1:0-41991 GCF_020166565.1 Rhizobium sp. 3T7 | reverse complement strand
TGGGAATTTTTGGCCAGGTGCTCAGGAAATTGCCTATGGCGCAGCAACTCACATCGCTTCGACCTTATGCACTTGCGGCTCTTCGCATAGCACTGGGGCTTGTTGTCTTTTCGTTTGGAGCCGCAAAAGTACTGCATTTCCATCCTGGCCCGTTCACACCGCCAATCGGCTCGCTGATTTGGTCAGCGGGATTGATTGAGCTTGTTGCTGGATTTCTTTTTCTCATAGGCTATCAGACAAGAATCGCGGCTTTCATTCTGAGCGGCGAAATGGCCGCGGCATACTTCATTGCCCATCTCCCTCAAAGCTTCTTCCCCACGGAAAACGGTGGGTACGCAGCTGCCGTATATTGCTTTGTATTTCTGTACTTTGTCACGGCCGGTGCCGGCCCATTTAGTGTCGATGCAAACCTAGGAAAAGATTAGGAAATTGGATACATGCATTATGGTGAGGCGTTCAAATCGAGGCAATGGCGCTGGGCGAGCCATGAACCTGCCCGGATCGAGCAGGGTCTCAGAACGTTCGCAAAACTCCTGCCTTTTCATATCTCAATAGGTCAACTACCCGAGCTTCCCGGCTCTGATTTTCGCGACGATCACCGAAATTCAGAGCCCAGTCCTACGAGATGCGGTCGACGCGAGATTCGCCCATCCCCGACCATCGCAATCGCTTTTTGCACCCGGGTTCTCGATGATGATTGATATCCTTGAGACGAAGCGAGACCGGATCAAGGATCCGTCTGATGCAATCGATCCTTGTAACGAGTAATTGCTTGTACGTCAGGAAGGATTTAGCCCACGACAATTGGGACCAGCCACAAGAATCTTGAACCCACAGCCATCGCCGTCTTCTGTGCGATGACAGGGAGTGCCTTCCTTTATGCCAGGATTGCAGGCGGAATCCTCAAGGGTGAAACCTCGAAATTCGATGAAGCAATTTTACTTGCATTGCGCCAACCTGGCGCCGTCGACGTCCCGATTGGCCCGATATGGCTGACGAAGGTGTTCTCTGATTTGACGAGTTTTGGAGGCACAACAGCGTTGTGCCTGATCTCATTGCTGGCGATTATCTACCTTTGCATCATCGGCAAGCGAGGGGATGGACTTTTCGTATTCCTCAGCGTGTCTGGTGGTTGGCTGATAAGCCATTTCACAAAACTCGGCTTCGCCCGACCCCGGCCAGACTTGGTCGGGCATCTTGTCGAGGTGAACGATTTCAGCTTTCCGAGCGGCCATGCGATGGTATCTGCGGTGACCTATTTGACGTTGGGGCTATTGTTGGCGGGCTCGCAGTCCAGCGGCGCGGTGCGCTCCTACTTTGTGCTGGTGGCTTTGCTGCTGACGTTCTTGATCGGCATCAGCCGTGTGTATCTCGGCGTCCACTATCCCACTGATGTCCTGGGCGGGTGGTCAGCTGGAGCCGCCTGGGCCTGTGGCTGTTGGATGATCAGACGGTGGCATTTTTCTCCGCAGCGATGACCAAGTTAGCGCAAACAGGGACGTGCAATCAGATCGCCCGTAACAGATCTCCCAGCGATCTAAGGCTAGCCCGCATTTCTCACAGCGGCTCTGGCATTGATTGGGCGGGCTGTTGGCTGGCGTTGCGTCGATACTGAGGACGCGCTGGTTCGTCGCCGCGATGGGAGTGCAACCGTGAGAGCCGGCCTACTCCATGCGAAAAGGCAACAACAGCAACACCAGCAGCCACTCACAGCGGGACGCCCACCTTATGCTTGAAGGGCAACTCCCTCGACCTAAAGGCATGATCGTGCTCGTAGTCGATCCAACGTGAGAGCGCTCTGACTTTGGTCTAGGAAGTGTGGACAGTTATCTGATCCATAGGACGATTGCTGCGATAGTCACGACTGCGAGGTAGTTTTCGGCCGTCTTTTCGAAGCGTGTAGCGACCCTGCGGAACTGCTTGAGTCTCGAGAAGCAGCATTCGATCAGGTGGCGCTGGGCATAAAGATGCTTGTCCAGCGGGTATTTTTGCGCGCGGGAAGGATTGTTGAGGATCACCGCCACAGCGCCTTTATCAGCGATGGCATTGCGCAGGCGATCGCTGTCATAAGCGGTGTCGGCCATGACGATGTTGGCGGGTAGGCCCTCGATCAGGAGCATCGGCTTGCGGCGCATCGCCCTTCTGGCCTGCGGTCAGCCTGAAGCGAACCGGGCAGCCGAGACCACGCACGGCCATGTGGATCTTGGTGCTCAGGCCGCCGCGAGAACGGCCAAGGGCTTGATCTTCAGCCCCTTTTTTGCGCCGGCGGCGTGCTGATGGACGCGGATGATGGTGGAATCAACGATCAGGTATTCGAAGTCCGGATCGTCCGACATCGCGGCGAACATGCGCCACCAGATGCCCTTCTGGCTCCAGCGGCTGAAACGGCGGAAGACACTGTTCCACTCGCCGAACACTTCCGGCAGGTCACGCCAGGGCGAGCCGGTACGCACAATCCAAAGCACCGCTTCCACAAACATGCGGTTGTCGCGGCCCGACGAACCGCGCGTGCGCTCGTCACCAATGATGTGATGCGATATCCGCTCCCATTGCTCGTCCCGAAGGATCAGACGATCCAAAAGTAAGCGCGATTTTCGATGCGCATTGACGGCGGCAAGACCGATGAACGTGCGCGCATTGGTAGCGAGATCCGGCTCTATCCGGCCCCAGTAGTCTTGAAGAAGTTGAACGGCAGCAGGTCGCCGATTTCGGCCGCGTCGCCCCGCTGCGGCAACTCTGTGAGCACGTGGCGCAGCCAGGCGAGCGGGTCGACGCCGCAGGCGCGGCAAGTCAGCATGAGACTGTAGATCACGGCGCTGGCCCTGGCTCCGTCAGCGGTATCGCTGAACAGCCACGATTTTCTTCCGGTGGCAAAAACTCTGATCTCGCGTTCCAAAATGTTGTTATCGATCGGCATCCTGCCGTCGCTGGTATAACGCGTGAGGTAATCCCATTGGTTCAGGGTGTAGGACACGGCATCGCCGAGCTTTGTATCCGGCACGACCTTTGGCGCGATATTATCGAGCCACGTCTTTAGGGCGCTCAGGACAGGCAAGCTGTGCTGTTGACGGAAACGGCGAATGCAGTCGACCTTCGTCTCCCCAGCATCTGGGGTTTTGTCTCTTGCCTGCTTTTCGATCCGGTAGAGCTGCTCGAACAACCGAAGTGCCTGTTCCGGCGGTCCGCCTCCATTCTTCCTGGTTTTGAGGTCCTCGATAAAGCGGCGCCGGGAATGGGCCATGCATCCGACATGGTTGCACCATCCAATGTGCGCCAGGCGGTGTAGCCATCGGTCACCAATATTCCGCGATAGTCACCGAGAAAGGTCTGCGGGTGAATCTGACCGCGGCCGGGCTGGTAGTCGAGGAGCACGATCGGCTCGTCACTGTCCTCGCTGCTTCGGTACGCCCACATGTACGACGTGCTGGTGGCTTCCTTGTCCTTTTCCTTCAGCACCTGAACTTGAGAGGCTGCGATCGCAGCCGCAGCTTCAAAGCATCATAGATGCGATACAGATGCTTCTCGCTCGAGCCGATGACCCAGTGAGCGAGGGCCCCTCGGCTGATCGGAACACCGGCCCGCTCGAATGTTTGCGCCACGCGATAGAGCGGCGTGCCATCGACGTATTTGTGGACCAGCGCGAAGGCCAGCGTCGCAGTGGCGATGCTGCCCGGCAGAGGCTGCTTCGGCATAGGCGCGATAACAACGGGCGTGTTGATCCCGGTGCGGTCGCAGTGGCGGCACGCATACTTGAACCGCACGTTCTGCAGGACCTTTGCCTTGACCTCGATATGGAGCTGTTCGCTAACAGCCTCGCCCATGCGATGCATCTGACCTTGGCAGCAGGGACATGACTTCTGATCCTCAGGCAGGTCATACTCGACACGCTCGCGCGGTAGGTTTTCCGGCAGAGGCCTGCGTCCACGCTTCTTTCCCGTCTGACTTTCTACCGCTGGCAGGCCGGTGTCCGGAAGCTCGACAACATCGCCTTCCTCGCTGCCATCTTCGATCGCAGCCTCTTCGGCCTCGTTGAAGAGACGATCAATGTGCTTTTCGCTACGTGGTGCAAAGCGATGCAGCTTTGCAAGCGCCAGCTCCTCCTCAAGCTTGACGAATGCCGCACGGGATGGCGGATGATCGCATCGATATCGATGCCGTCGAGAATCCAGTGAAGCTGTTCTGTCGTCAACATGACCACCGGCACCTCGCGACGAGGCCATCGGAACTTGTCCTCGGTCAACCGCTTCAGGACCATAACAAACCCGGACCGATCAAAGAACAAAAGCTTCACCCGATCACGCCGGCGATTGCAGAAGGCAAACACCGATGGAGCAAACGGGTCCAGCTCCATCACCTCTTGCACCAGGACCGCGAGGCTGTTGATGCCCGCGCGGAAGTCGATCGGCTCCCGATGGAGGTAGACCTTGAGGTCAGCGCCCAGCCTGAACATGACCCAACGCTCCTATGATCGCCGCCAGGCCATCGACATCGCTGCATTCCAGCGTCAGGCTGACCCCGTTCGGCAGCACCGCGCTCAGCTTGGATGCATGAGATCGTTTGCCGACCGGCTCCGCCTTCGTCAGTGGACCGCTGGCAGAAGACGAGTGCATATCCGCAGCTATCTGAACCGGAACGAACGCCGAGACCACAGGCAAAGCACGATCTTCTCTGGCTCTCTTGACCCACTTGCGAACGAGATTCGCGTTGACGCCGTGCTCCAGAGCTAGACGCGAGACCGAAACGCCGGGCTCTAAACACGCTGCGACAAGCTGATCTCGGGAGGCAGGGTCATATCGACGGCGGCCGTCGCGACCAACAAGCCGCACCTGCAGTTTAGGAGCATCTTCATCCATGATTTGGTGTCCACCTATTTTTTGGTGGACACTTCATGCCTCAGAACGCTGCGCCTCAAAAGGCGCACCGAAATTCGCGCTTACATCCAAAACACCCATGACTGCCTCCAAAAGGCAGTCTTGAATCTGATTTGCTCAGCCTTGGGAATCCCAAGAGTCCACACTTCCTAAAGCTTTAAGACCAAGGCCGGGCTTGTGAACCGAACCTGCCGATCAGCACCGCAAGGGTCGCCACCATCATGACATAGGCAGTAAATGCCTGCCATGCTCCCATTGGAAGACCTACGAGCAGAAGTGTGTCATTCCCGCCAGGGATTAAGAGTGCACCGAAACCCATAAGTAAGCCCCCGACTGTTTTTCGCAATAAGCTCCTCCATGTCGGCCAGCTCAGGGAAAAGCGATGCCGGCGGCTTCGGGCAGAAATGAAACTGCCCATCGTCATGCAGACGAAGATGAGCGAACTCGTCACCGGGATGGACAGCAGCGACCCGATCGAGGTTGTGATCGAGAAACTGGATGCAAACGCAGACAAGGCCGCTGAGGTTACACCAATTGTGGTCATCGCCACTGTCAGACGTAGATAATTTGTCTCCGACTTTAGCGAGAGGCCTAGTCTCAGTACAAGAAATGCCGCCAGAGCGAAGAGCAAGGTCTCCAGAGCAAGCGGGGGTGTTCCGCTAAATGGCATCGGATCGCCACGTAGGCTGAACAGGGTGTCTAGCGAAAGGATCGCAAGTATCCCGAGGAAGGTGAACCCAAACTCCAGTTCACCGTTGCCGAAGTGGCCGACCGAACCGAATATGCATGCACCATTCACGTATACGCCGACGCCGAAAAGGACGGCTGCACCGATCATGTGCGCCAATGGAGCCCATCCGTCGTGCATGGTGGGTAGCTTTTCGAGAACGACGTACGCGATCGCGGCCCATATAGCGCATTCGGCCAAAGCGAGAAATCGAGCCGGCCTCCGCTTCAACACCAATTCTGTCGTGGCAATGAAGGTGCAAATCGATCCATGGTTCATCGCGAACCCGAGGATGAAACTCAGCGCTCCAATGAATCCGAAATTCGCCAACATCTCAAAGGGTAAGTTAGTTCCGGACAATGCGCTCACGGCACCAATCCTCCATGCCGTCAATGAAGATCGCGTTGACACAATGGCATGTGTTGCCTGTTTATGAAATGACGAACACCCCGATGAGAGGTGTTCGCCCGGAGGTCATATAGGTAATACCCGTTGTTAGGCTCGACTGGGCCGTATTGCGATAAGGGAATCGATCGCAATCCAGAGCGACAGTGCTAGAAGGCCGACGTCCTTGAGAAGAAACTGCCCTGGAGCGACGGAAATAGCGGGGAATCCCAGCTCGGGGACGATCACGCCTGGAGTTGTGATCATGAAGCTGATGGTGGTCAGGAACAGGCCAGAGGACAATACGCCTCCTGCCAACGAATAGACCGGGCTGATAAGCCTCGCAGCTATAAGTGCTCCAATACTGATTTCGAGCACGCCGAGGAAGTTGGAGAAACCTCGTACACTCGAGATCGAATACATCCAGCTTACGAGGGGATTGTTGCTGACGAGATCGACCAGGCCTTGCGCCTCGTAGGCGGTGAATTTCATGCCCCCGAACCAAGCGTAAATCACGGTGACGGATAGATATAGGCCGGCTGCGGAAGCCGTGCGCCCATAAGCCTGTGCCAAGTCCTGAATGGCTAAGATGTGTTTCGACGTCGCCTGAACTTCGATGTTGCGAGCAAATTCGGTCATTGTGTTCTCCCAGTTGGGGTTGATGCCAGCAGGCCACCTGCCTGCGGGTTTCGATACCGTTCTGTATCGTTATAAGAACAAATACTACTGACCTGTATCTATATCAAATCACGAAAATGCGAGTCCACGGCTGCCTTATTCGATGGAGACTTGCCTTCGGCTTTATGAATGGCTAGCTACACGCTACAGATCAGTTGCGAAAGGAGCCATCATGCGGCGGTCGGAGATCAAGGACCATTTGCTGGAGACCGCTCTGCGGCTTTTCGACGAACACGGATACCACGCGACGGGTATCGATTTGATCGTCGCGGAAAGCGGGGTTGCAAAAACCACGCTGTACCGGCACTTCGAAACAAAAGAGGACCTGATTGTCGCCGCCTTGAATCGACGTGACGACGCGGATCGTCGTGAGATGCGCGATTTTGTCGATACGAGGGCAGTCGATCCTGTGGATCGTATTCTCGCAACGTTCGACTTCCTCGAGCTATGGTTCAAGGACAAGGAGTTCAGAGGCTGCGGCTTCATGGCTGCTGCGGGAGAGCACAAAAACACCTTCGATCCGGTGTTTCGAGCCGTGGAGATGCACAAGCGCCTGGCGCTCGCCTACTTCGAAGAGCTTGCTCACGCCGCGAGGTTCTGTGACCCGCAGCGTGTGGCAAGCGAAATCAACCTCCTTCAAGAAGGTGCAACGGCCGTGGCTCAGATTACTCGGTCGGTGGAGCCGGCCATCCAAGCGAAGCGGATGGCAACGTCGCTTATCGGGACGATGGAGCGCAATTAGCCGACCGTGAAGCCGCCTTACGGGAACGGGCTGCGAATAAAGGGGTGGCGTGCCCCCCCCCCGGGTGTCGATCAGCGACAGGTCGTCGTCGAAGTTGCCATTGCTGGCTGCATCGTAGTCATTCAGGCTCCGGCCGCCGCCGCGTCCCGTACGCCGTCAACTGAACAAGTATCGCTCGAGCACGGTCAACGGCGGCCTCTTCGTCCAGATACGCTGCGTCGGCAACGTGGACGGTATTCTTGACGACCCTTGGTGGCAGGGAGGTCCGTAGGAACCGGTGATTTCAGCAACGCGCAAGGCATAAAGGCGGCGTCAACAAGATGACAGGCTGTGGACGTACTCCAGGTGCAGGTTGCAGACCTACGCGCGCACCTCATACGGTAACGGCTAGTGGCTTGAGGGGACGGCATGCAGGAGTGGACCCATATCTGGCAGATTATCTAGGGGAACATCTTTGGCCGCTCTTCTGGCTAGTACCGACAACCGCGGAATATCTAGCCGCGCTGGCTCTGTTCATCGTCATATTGACGACCTCAGATTTCCGATACCGGTATCGCCTGGCCGTGAGCGAAGGCTTCAGCAAGAGCAGTCAGAAAGAGCCGCCGAGCGCTTGGCGACACGCTTTGATGCGTCGAAGCCAAGGAAACCGGCTGTCTTGGGATCGTTTCCAAAGGCTGCTTCGCAAATACCTGCCGCCATGTCGTCTGTTGCATCCGCATCCAGATGCTCGGTTCGCCGTCAAAACATCCGATAGGAGCCGTATGCGGTAGTGCCGCACGTACGGATCTGACCGGGGGGCGATGGGCGCACTATCGTCCCTACCGGGACCCTTTGTGCGGCCCATATTAGCCCTTATGGAGCAGTTGAGTTCATTGTCACCGTCCCGGGTTGCCCGGACACGGTTGAGGAAATCGCACCGTTCGTGGTTGGCGCTCCTGAACTTTCAGAATTAAACGACGGCAGCGGTTCGGTATCTAGTTTGCCGCCATCGATCAGGGCCATCCAGCAAAAGTTTCGCCCAAAGTTCGGGGCGCAGGACCGGCGGATGGAAGCGCGTGCCGCCGCGGCTTTTGCCAACATGGTCTCTTCCACCACTGTTACACACAAGCTTCCGGTCGAAGCGCTGGCGCCGCTGGATGCCGTTTCCGAAGGTTTGAATCCTCTTAGCTCGAACGGCAGAAAATTTCGCTTGAATTGAAAGCCAAGTTCCAAGCAACGCCTCTTGCGCTCGCCTTGGTCAGGTGGTGTAGGCCCAGCGCGAGACCCGCTTCTCTCGGCCGCTGGACCTGTTTGAGTTGGCACGAGGTTCGGAGGATCGGGCAGAGGGAGTCCGCCACTGGTCCGCTGCCAAACGTGTCGTGCACGCCCCTCGAGGCGACCTTCGGTCTCAGCACATCCCACAGTGTCGGCCGAAGCGGCCCGGCGACGAGTCCATCTCCGGGGCGGGACCCAAAACATGTGCAATCACAAACAAAACGCGTGCGAGCAGCGCAGGCTTCGGCGAGCCCGAGACTAGCGGCGGATCGCCATCAAATTGGATGAACTCGTTTTGGTTTCTGTCAACACAAGCCTTAATGACCTCCGACTGAGCAATAAGGGCATTGATAAGGGTTCCGTCCCGGGGAACATCATTGCATACAAGGTGAACAAAAACGCGGAGCGGGTCGTCTGCGGTTTGCAGGTAGGCACCTTCGATGAGCCGGCTGCTGTCGTCGAGGAAAAGCGCTGCCTCGGCTCCGAAATGCACATAGACCGGATGCAACTCCACCAACGGCGAAGTCCACGGCAGCTCGACGATCTTCGATCCTGCCAACTGGGCCATGTCGCCCGAGAAGTCGAGTACTTCACTGCCACCAGAGCTCCAGCGACTCCATGTATGGCGCATCTCGGTCATCAGCTGAAGCCGTCCCTCAAATTCCGCCCTCGCCATGCCGGAAAATTAGCTTTGCCGGATATCATCGGCGACTTGGCTGACACTCCTGTCTCCGGATTGGGAAAGCTCCTGTCTCGCGTCTACAGCCGCAGTCAACGATTGAAAACGATAGGGGTGAAGGTCCAGATAGTCTTTGGGCATGATGGCGTTCCTCGATTGGAGGAGATCGTCGGCGCGTTCGTCGCAAGTGACAAAAAGATCGCGTACGGGTATCGGCCGCGCCTCCTGCACCCACAGGCTACCAGTGGTGGGACGAAGCTGGCGCTGAACTTGCCGGCTATTGTGTGTCCTGCAACCGAGACTACTCTTTTGCAAAGGGGGCGACACCCGATGCCTGCAAGAAATCCTACCCATAGCGATTGTCATATGCGTATTGGCTACCCCAAGAGAATTCAGATCGCGTTCGTCACTGGAGCCCTGGGCCGCTGGCTCTACGCGAATGAATGCAGTCGAAGCTGGTACTAAGATTTCTTCGAGAGCATCACCCTCACACGATACCGGCCGAACCGCGAGAATAAGCCGTTCTCTCACGGCCACTCTGAAAAGAGCTTTCGTTAGTGACCGACCTGAGATGGCTGCATCGATAACCACCAATTCTCGCAAGCAGCGGGTGGGATGCCGCCGCCGCCGCCGACGGAGGCCGCTTTTACCGATGTTTGGCACGGATGGATAAAGGCAATTGAAGACAAGTCAGAACTATATTTTGTTCCACGGCTGCGAGAAAGCAGCCGCTGCTTGGGGATCGTTGCGATCCACGACCTGCATTCTAAAACCCCTGAGCTGGGTATCTGGCTTCGGTCCGATGTCCATGGAGAGGGCTTTGGCCACGAACTCGTTGGTGCGGTCGTTGCGTGGAGGAGCGAACACTCTCCGGTAGACTACTTCGAGTATCCAGTCGCCGAGAACAACATTGCGAGTTGTCGCATCGCGGAGGCGTATGGCGGCGAGATTGCTTCAAATCGCGCCAACGCCAAGTACCGCTCGCTGGTCTATCACATTCCACCAGTGCAGTTACCGGCCCAGATCGGGTCGACTGAGCAGCTAAATGGACCAAAACATCGGCCGAAAGTATCAAAAATCGGAAATTTCGGGAAACGAAGTGCTTACCGCGGCTCAGCGAACAACCCGTGCCAGCAGCGAACAACTCCCGCGGGATAGCCACATACGTCGCCAAGACGCCAGACAGTCAGAGGCGAGCACACACATAAATAACTATTTAGATACAAAAAATTGCATTGTAAATTCCGTACCTTAATGGAACAGCGCCGGACTTTCGTCAATTGTCCGACCTTGACAGCGTGTGGGTTTCGCTGTCTGTTTCAGGCTGAGGAGACCGCCCAGGACTCAGAAGCTGGGCGCTAGGAATTTCCCAGGAGGACATTGCTGTTATGTTGAGATTTGCCGTCGTCGGGATCGATCATGGACACACGTTCGATCACGTGAAGGGCCTGCTTGCGGCGGGTGCAGAATTCGTCGGATATTGCCCGCAGACCTCGGTGCCTGCGCTGTTGGAAACCTTCAAGAGAACCTATCCGGCTGCCCCGCAGATCGATCGCGACGCGATCTTCGCCGATCCGTCGATCGACGTGATCTGCATCGCCGCGATCCCGCGTGACCGCGCAGGATTGGCCGTGCGCGCGATGAAGGCTGGCAAGGACGTAATGACCGATAAGCCCGGTGTGACGACATTTGCGCAGCTGGAGGAAGTCAAACGCACCGTCGCCGAAACCGGCCGCATCTTTTCGATCTGCTTTTCCGAGCGCCATTGCGTGCGATCCGCCGTCAAGGCGGGCAAGCTCGTCAAAGAAGGGGCGATCGGTACGGTGATCCAGACACTCGGTGTGGGGCCGCACAGGTTGCAATTGCCGACACGGCCGAACTGGTTCTTCGATCCGGAGCAGTTCGGTGGCATCATCGTCGATATCGCCTCGCACCAGGTTGATCAGTTCCTCTTCTATACGGGATCGACGAGCGGTGAAGTCGTGGCAAGCTCGGTTGGCAATTTCGGCATGCCCGACAAGCCTGCATTCCAGGACTTCGGCGAGGTGCTGCTGCGCTCCGAGAAAGCCTCGGGCTATGTGCGTGTCGACTGGTTTACACCGGAGGCACTGCCGACTTGGGGCGATGGCCGCCTGACCATCCTTGGTACGCAGGGCTATATCGAGCTGCGCAAATACATCGACATCGCCGGACGGCCTGGCAAGGACCACCTCTTCCTCGTCAACAGCAAGGAGATGACGCACATCGATTGCAGCAGCGAGAAACTCGACTATTTCGATGCCTTCGCCGCTGATGTGCGCGACCGCACCGAGACGGCGATGCCCCAGGCTCATGTCTACGAGGTCTGCCGCCTTTCGCTGGAAGCACAATCGAAGGCCGCGCGCCTGGGTCATCGCTAGGGAAGCCGTCATGTCCAAGAAGTTTCGCGTCGGTATCATCGGGGCGGGGATCGCCTCCCGCCACCTGACAGGATTTGCCTGGAACAAGGAGCTGTTTGACGTTGCCGTCCTTTGCTCGCTCGACGAGGACCGCGGCCGGGCGCTTTGCGAGGAGTTCGGTATTCCCGATTATACCCAGGATGCCGAGACGATGATCGCTCGCTCCGATCTCGATATCATCGACATCTGCACCCCGCCGAGTTCGCATTTTGAGCTATGCCGCAAGGCGATCGAAGCCGGAAAGCACGTCATCTGCGAGAAGCCGCTGTTCGGCTCGATAGCTGAAGTCGACGAGATGGCCCGCATCGTCGCTCGCGCCGAAGGTCCGCGATTGATGCCGATCTTTCAGTACCGCTACGGCTCGGGGCTTCAAAAGCTGAAAATGCTGATCGATCTCGGCCTGACCGGCACTCCATTCCTGACCACAATCGAAACCCATTGGTGGCGCGGCCCGGACTATTATGCGGTCCCTTGGCGGGGAAAATGGGTAACCGAGCTGGGTGGAGGCCTGCTTGGCCACGCTATCCACGCGCACGATATGCTGAACTATGTGCATGGCGCATGCGCCGAAATCTTCTCCTACGGGGCGACACTGGTCAATCCGATCCAGGTCGAGGATACGGCAGCCCTTTCGGTGAAGATGAAGAACGGTTCGCTGGCGACGCTGTCGATGACGCTCGGCTCCCGGAAGGAAATCTCCCGGCTGCGGTTCTGCTTCTCCGATCTCGTCGTTGAGAGCATTCTCGAGCCCTACACAATGGGTCGAGATCCCTGGAGCTTCATTGCTGGGACGCAAGAGCATCAGAAGCGCGTCGACGAAGCGCTGGCAGGTTATGTCGTCAGGGAAGACGGCTACACCAGACAGTTCGAACTCTTCCATCATACATTGACCACCGGCGGCGAGCCACCGGTGACGTTGGAAGATGCTCGCAACTCACTGGAGCTGGTGACCGCGGCATATCATTCGCAGCGCACTGGCAAGCCGTCGCTGCTGCCCATCCTCGCCGACCATCCGCTCTACCATTCCTGGCTGCCGGAAGAAGAGCGACGCCAGGCCGCCGGAGCCTGAACAGATGATCAAAAGCTTCGAGCATGTCGGCATGGTGACCGGAGACATGGACCGGTCGCTCGCCTTCTACCGAGATCTCCTTGGCCTGCGTCTTCATTTGCGCAAGACGATGGCCAACGGTACGGAAGTGGCTTTTCTCGATGCCGGTGGCGGCATGCTTGAGATCTTCGCCCCGCCCGGTGGCGCGACACCTGCCTTAGACCTGCCGCCGGCCACATCGGGCGTGCTGCATATTACTTTCCTAGTCGAAAGCGTTGATGAGAGCTTCGCAAAGCTGGAGGCGGAAGGCGTGGAGATCAAGGAGAGACCACGCCCCGCCGTCAATTCTGAGGTGCTCGATCGAGTGGCCTTTCTTCGCGATCCCGACGGCATCATCGTCGAGCTCGCGGAACGCCGTGGTGAATTGAAGCGCATCTGATCCCCACAAAACGGCAGCAGGAACATTTTTGCGTTGCGGTAACGACTCCGTAAGGCTGATTTGTCAGCCTGAAGGAGACGATACATTCCTTCATGGCTGGGGTTGGCATGTCACGCAGCAAGGACGACTGGATCAATCAGCGTGCTTATGCACTCTGGGAAGCCGAAGGGCGGCCGGAAGGTCGCAGCGGCGAACATTGGCAGCAGGCCGCACTGGAATACCAACAATTGGAACTGACCCGCGCTTCCGTTGACGGCAGCGACCTCATCGAGCGCCTGCGGGCAATGGGTCGCCTGATGCGCGCAAAGGACGTTGATAATGGCATTGATGTCGCCTCGCACGAACAAACAGCGTCTGCGTGATTGACGGACCGGTGCCCGTTGATTGCTGACCGCCAAGAAACGAAAGATTACCATAGCCGAAGCACACGACGTTGCGATATCACCCTTCCAAAGGTGGAAAGCTCTCGATCATGAATCACGATAGTAGCCGTGACGCTCCTCCCACGATTGCCGATGTCGCGCGCTTGGCGGGTGTCTCGCGGGCTGTCGCTAGCCGGGCGCTTTCCAACGAACCACGGCCAGTATCGTCCGAGAAGCGAGAGCGCGTGATCGCTGCCGCTGCAAGCCTCGGCTATAAGCCGAACCTGCTCGCGCAGAGCCTGACCACCAAGACCGTCAATCTCGTGGCAGTCGTCGTCAATCACATCCACGATCTCTCGGACCTCGACCTGTTTGACCGGCTCATCGAGCAGGTCCAAATGGTCGGCAAGCAGGTCATCCTGATCCGCATCGGATCGGTCGCGCGCGTCGAAGAGTTCCTGCGCAATGGCGTCGCCTACCATGTCGACGCTGCGCTGGTGTTTTCGGACTTTGCGGACGCGCCGACCGTCCGGCGGATGTTCCGCTCCGATCATGTCATCATGCTGAACGGCCTTCACGACGAGTTTTCTCCCGTGATCATCCCGGATGAGCATGCTGGCATCGCCGAAGCCGTCGCGGATGCCGCATCCAAAGGTGTGCGCAGGACCGTTCTTGTGACCGGACGTGCGTCCTCTCCCGTCGAGCAGGCGCGGATCCGCTCCTACCAGGACGCCTTTTCGCGCTACGGGATCATTCTCATTCGAAGGATCCAGGGCGACTATTCCTATGAAAGCGGGCATGCGGCGGCCACGGAACTCACGGGCGTTGACCTTTTCGATGCAGTCTTTTGCACGTCCGATGCAATGGCGATGGGTATCTTGGACGTCCGCCGGGCCGACTTTCCCGATGGCCGTCCCTCGCGCTTCCGGCTTTATGGTTTCGACAACCTGTCACTGACCGATTTCGACGCCTATCCGATCTCTTCGATCGGCTACGACAAGGCGCTCTATGTCCGCCATATTGTCGATTCAGTTGCCAACCCCGACAATTTCACGCCAGGCCAGCTGCCGGTGACAGTGCCGACACGTTTCGTGCCACGCCTGACCGGCTAACGAGCAACGGGCCGCCCGAAGGCGGCCCGCGATCACTTTACCACTGAGGGTTCAGGGCAGGGGGGTTGGATTCCGCACCCCACCACTTTTTGTAGTTCGCCGCATAGGCGCCCGACTGGATGTAATCGGAAACGAACATGTCGAGCCAGCGCACGAAGTCCGGATCACCCTTGGCGACGGCAATGCCGATCGGATCGTTGGAATAAAGGCCCGGCAGGGTCACGAGCGACGGGGTCTTGGTCGCGAGATAGTCGAGCAGCGACGAATCCTCGATTGCCGCATCGACGCGCTTCTGCTGCAACTGCAGGACTCCGTCCGGAGCAAACTGATCGACGTAGACGAGCTGCGCATCCGGAACGGCGGTCTTGAGGAAGTTTTCGCCGGTCGTGCCGCGACCAACGACGACCTTCTTGCCGGCGAGGTCCTTCAGTTCCTTGATGCCCGCATCCTTCTGAACGATGACGCGTAGGCCAGCCCGATTGTAAGGGATCGTGAAGTTCACTGTCTTGGCACGCTCGAGCGTTGCCGAGGTGTTGGCGACGGCGACGTCGATCTGGCCCGAAACGAGCATCGAGATACGAGCGTCGCCTGAAACGTCGACGAATTCGACCGGCACACCGAGCTTCTGGGCAAGCTGCGTTGCGACATCGACGTCGTAACCGACTGGATTGTTCTGCGCGTCACGGAAGCCAATCGGCTCGCCGCCGAGCGACACGCCGATGCGAACGGTGCCCCGCGAGCGGATATCGTCGATCATCCCGGCGAAGGACGGAAATGCCGAGCCAGCCGCGATGGCCAGGGCGGCAAGGGTAGTCAGAATGCGCTTCATGGTTCATTCCCTCTTTTAGTTATGCCAGTTTCGCTGCCCGCAGTTCCGGTTCGGGCATCGTGTCGTCCCAGAGCCAGTACCGAATCTCGCCCTCGCATCTGAAATTCACGACCTCGTGGTTTCCTTTGGCATCGACCGCGTGGATTACGACACCGGCCAGGAATCCGCAGGAGAGTTCATTGAGCTCATCGACGGCGAGCTTCACCGCGTCGCAGAGCGAATAGCCAAGCTTCATCGCGAGGACGACCGTGCGTGCCGTCGAACAGCGCATCGTCATTTCGCCAGTATGCGTGCAGGCGGCCGCGCCATAGCGGCTGTCGGCATAGAAGCCTGCGCCGGGGATCGGGCTGTCGCCAAGACGGCCCGGATATTTCCATGCCCAACCCGATGTCGACGTCGCGGCATGGATGCCGCGTTTGGGATCGGCCGACAAGAAGACGGTCGTGTCGCGAACGCGCTCCGGATCGGTGATGGTGCGGCTGAGAGGCGCCAGCGGAATGTTTGGAAACTTCGCCAGATCCTCCGGCGAGAGCTCCTTTTCCAGTCGCTCCCACCAGACCCGCTTGCTGTCCTCAAACAACACCTCGTCGTCCGAGAAACCGATTTCACTCGCAAAGCGACGTGCGCCATCGCCAGTCAGCATAACGTGGGGAAGGCGCTTCATGACCTCATGTGCAAGGCGAGCCACTGGAAGCGTATTTGGAACGGCGCCGACCGTGCCGACCTCACGTGTATTGCCGTCCATCACCGCGGCATCAAGCTCCATATTGCCAAGCATGTTGGGCCAACCGCCGTACCCAACGCTACGAACCTTCACTTCGCTTTCTACCTTGCTGATCCCCGCGACCATCGCATCCAGGCTGATTGCACCCTCGCGCAACATTTCGACGGATGTCGGAAAACCCGGCCAGGCTTCTTTATTGGCCAAAAGGAGCATCTAGAACCTCTAATCTTTGCGCATCTTGGAAAGGAACTGGGCAACGCGCGGCTGCGACATGCCGCCATCGGCGGCGAAGAATTCTTTGGTCGGAAGGTCGACCAGCAACTTGCCCTTGTCGAGAAAGACGATGCGATCAGAAATCTGCCTGGCGAACTCGACCTCGTGCGTGACGAAGAGCATCGTCGTGCCCTCCTGCGCGAGCTTTGCAAGGATTGTCAGCACCTCTGCCGTCATCTCCGGGTCAAGCGCGCTGGTCACTTCATCCAACAGCAAGTAGCGCGGCTGCATCGCAAGCGCCCGGCAGATGCCGACGCGCTGGCGCTGGCCACCGGAAAGCTGCGATGGGTAGGCGTCGGCCCTGTTACCGAGACCAACCGACTCGAGCAATGCACGGGCCATCTGCTGCGCCTCGCTGCGTGGCTTCCTCAGCACCTCGATCGGAGCCAGTGAGATGTTGGCGAGCACCGTCATGTGCGGATAGAGGTTGAAGAGCTGGAAAACCGTGCCTGAGCGCTTGCGCGCTTCGGCAAGTTCCTTGGGCTTGCCGACATCAAACTCGTCGACCATGATCCGGCCGCCACTCAGCTTCTCCAGACCGTTGATGCAGCGGATCAGCGTCGACTTTCCGGATCCGGAGGAGCCGAGGATCGAGACAACGTCACCCGGTGCAATCGTCAGATCGACGCCGTCGAGTACAGTCGTGTGGCCGAAGGCCTTCTTTACGTTTTCAACTTTTATCATGTCAGAGCCCTCTCCAAGCGCTATAGGCGCGAAGGCGTTTTTCGAAGCGCGACCCGAGCCACGCGACCAGCTTGGCGGCGGCGTAATAAAGCAAGCCAACAGCCGTCCAGACGATGAACGGCTTCAGTGTCCGCATATTGAGGATGTTGCCGATCTTGGTCAGGTCGACGACGCCGATGACGGAGATCAGCGAGGTTACCTGCAACTGATTGACGAGGAGCGCGATCAGCGGACCAACGGCAAATGCCGCCGCCTGCGGCGCCACGACATGACGAAGCACCTGCCAGCGGCTCAGGCCAAACACGCGCGCGGCTTCGATCTGGTCGCGGCCGATCGACTCGATCGCCGAGACTGCAATCACATAGACGAAGGCGGCAGTGTTGGCCGCAAGCGTGATCGCAGCCGCCGTGACCGGTGTCACGCGGATGTGAAGGAGACCGGGCAGTCCGAAAAACACCAGAAACAACTGCACCAGCACCGGTGAATTCTTCAGGAGCTCGGAAACGAAGGTGATCGCTTCACTCAGCAGCGGCACGCGATAGAAGCGCACGATTGCCCAGCTGATGCCGATCATCAGTCCGACCAACGATGTCCCGAGAAAGAGTGCGACATTGACGCTGAGACCCTGCGCCAGAAGAACGAGGTCGAAGGACGTGAAATCTGTAAAGCGCATCAGGCAACAGCCTCCATCATGTCGCGGTTGAGGCGACGGTGGAGGAGTGCGATGACGAGCGAGACGAGGTAGGTCAAAGCCGCATAGACAACGAGGAGCACAACATAGACCTCGAAGGGCCGATACGTCTGCGAGACCACGATCTGCGCCGAGCCGGTCAGTTCATTCAGCGTGATCGTCGAGAGGATCGACGAGGTGAGGATCATGTTGATAAGAACCGAGCCGAGCGGCCGTACCGAGGTTCTAAGCGCAATCGGCAAAACAATGCGCGTGAACATTACACGCCGCGACAGGCCACTTACCTCGGCTGCTTCTATGATGCCCTGATCGATTGCCAGGATGCCCGCGCGGATCACATCCGAGGCGTAGGCGCCGCCGGCGATCGACAGCGCGATCACGCCCGTCGTGAAGGCATCGATATAGATGCCGATCTCCGGCAGACCGTAGTAGAAGAAGAACAGTTGCACGATGAAGGGCACGTTGCGGAAAATATCGACGTAGATGAACGACATCCGCTGCAGGAGTGCCGACGAGGATGTTCGCGCAATCGCCACGAATGCGCCCATGATGACGCTGCCGGCGAGCGCAAGCGCGCATGCTTCCGCCGTCAGCACGGCGCCTTGCGCGAGAAAGCCGAGATGGGGCAAGAGAATCGACAGGTCGAGCCGCACGATTTCTCCATGAGTGCGAGTGAAACCGGTTTCATCGTGTCCCGACAATCAAGCATTGTCAAGAATCCAGGGGGAGATTTCCCGATCTACCTGGCGGCAATGAACCTGACGGATTCGCGCGATGTAGCCGATTTTGCCAAGATGATCGAAAAGCCGCATCAGGACCATTCCTGATTCGCAAACGCCTGACATTTTGCCCCGACATAGAATGAGCATCGCCATGAGCCATATCCCGCAGATCGACTATGACACCGCTTCCGAAGAGATTCGGGCCGCACACGATGAGGAGGTAAGGGTACGCGGGCGTATGACGAACATGAAGCGCACGCTATTGCACTCACCGGTCGCCCATCGCGTTTACGCTGAATGGTTCACGCTTCGCGCCGAGCTCTCTTCAATTGCCGATAGACCTATCTGGGTCTTCTCGCACGCCATTTCGAAAGCCGCGAACTCGAAAATTGCCATCACCTTCTTTCGCCGGGCGCTCATCAATGCGGGCTTCGACCCAAAGGCCCTGGTCTTGTCCGACGAAGAGGTACTCCTCAACGCCTTCGGCAAGGCAATCGTTGTCGATTCCAACGCGGTCCCCGCAGAGATCTGGGCGCAGCTGAAGGATCGCTACGATGCCAAGACGCTCGTCGATCTTGTGGCCTTTGCTGGTATCATGCTCGCCACAGCGGTCTTCAATAATGTCGTAGGGGTTGACTTCGATCCAGAGCTCATGGCCTTCGCGGAGACTGCTGAGTAATGCGCAAGCTGCGCTCTATCGGTATGTTCCGGTGCAGAACGCGCTTTTCGCAGCGCGCCGCGATGCTAGCCGTGATCCGTCATTGCCCTTACCTTTGCGGCGAGCTCGCTGGCGACGAAGAGGGCATGTTCCGTGATCTGTGGCAAGCCCATTAATTCTCCGAATGTCCCCCGCGCCAGCGGTCCGGAAATAAGCAAGGTCGGATCGGGGTGACCTTCACCACCAATCGCCTCGGAGCGCTCGGAACACGCGATCCCGAGACCGGTCGGGTCGAGCTGCAAGTGTGATTGATCGCGAAGACTGGAAAGCCAGGACTGGCTTTCAAGAATGCCGCCATGCGCCGGACCCGTTGTGACGACGACGGCATCGTAGCTCCGCTGTAGTGGCGAGCCATGCCGTTGCCTAAGCTCCACATGGATGGCCTCATCCTCGCGGCGCACGCGAGCGACGGAAGCCGCCAGGACCTCCATCCTGCCTCCCGTGATCGCGCGCTCGAGTACCTCTTCCACCTGAGGCGCGATCCGGAACCGATGAACGTCCCAATAGGGCCTGATATGGCGCACGATCCTGCAGCGCTCTGAAATCGGCAGGTGCTGCCAGATTGCCTGGCCGTGGCCACGCACTTGGTCAATGACGGCATGCCATGTCAGCCCGCCGGCCTTTGCCTGAGTGATGGCTTGCCGGACGCTGCGCAACAATGCCGTTGCGCTATGGACCGGGGCAGCCTCGAACTCACCGAAGGGGTCTTGCGCAAAAGGTGCATGACCTCTTGATCTCAGTCCCCGGCGCGAAATCGATGTGATCTGACCGCGATGGCCGGTCCGGTCGAGCGAGGCGACGATGTCAGCAGCGGTAAGACCATTGCCGACGATCAGCAGCCTGTCGTCCGGGCGGATGGTGTCAAGTGCTCCCGCGCAGGTGGAATCCGCTACAAATCGCTCGTGTCCTTCAAGCGAGCGCAAAACACCTGGCGTCGATGGCGATGGATGGCTGGTGGCGATCACCAGAAAGTCGGCAAACACCTGTCCGCCCTGGCTATCGGTTATGTGCCAGAGCGCACCGTCCCGACGCACCTCGACAACGAGCGCGCGACGATGGCGCACAGCGCCGCTCTGCACCAAAGAAGCGACTGCTGAGGCAATATAGGCGCCGAAGACATGGCGCCGGGGAAAGAGGTTGCCATCTGGCCGGTACGCGT
The DNA here is from genome assembly GCF_020166565.1 of Rhizobium sp. 3T7. Taxonomy (NCBI): domain Bacteria; kingdom Pseudomonadati; phylum Pseudomonadota; class Alphaproteobacteria; order Hyphomicrobiales; family Rhizobiaceae; genus Rhizobium; species Rhizobium sp. 3T7. Next base: position 21,457 of record NZ_JAIQXS010000032.1, on the reverse strand, counting down.
CCGGGTCGTCGGCGACAGCGTCATTGTCCGCGATCCATTCGAGGAAATCCTCTGGGTAGTCCGGTAGCAGGCTCATGCGGGCGGCTGGAACATTGATGCGATGGGCCGGATCGGTCGTATCGTAGGCAAGCCCTCTGCCAAGCTCGCGCCGTGGCTCAAAGACGACGATTGCTGGCGCTCGGTCAGCCATGGAGTGCGCCAGATGATATGCGACGCCAGCTCCAGAAACCCCGCCGCCGATAATCGCCACCGCAGGTCGGCGTATCCTGTCGCGGAGGGCCTGTTGTGATTTCGTGCTGTCTTGCTTCAATGCCCGCGGTCCAAATCGCCTTTGTTTCAAGAGCGCATGTTTGTTCTTCGCGCTCGGATAGTTTAATTTAGAGTCAGTCAGGGAGCCCGGCAACGGCAATATTCTACTAAATCAGTAGAATTTTTATCCCGCGATTCCGTCCAGGCGCCGAAGAGTTTTCCTGTGCTGCAGCGCAATAGAGATCGGCGTGCTTGGTTTACCATGAGCAGTTTTGAAATTATCTGGCCGTCGGAGGCCAGCCCTCATCAATTCAAGACGGGAAACACCACAATGAACAAGAAGACGTCCACATCAAGTCTGACGCGTCGTGCAAGCCTTGCCGCGATCGCCGCCTCGACGGTCGCCCTGATTGCTTTTGCATCACCTGTTGCTTCGTTTGCCGAAGACAAGTCGATCAGGGTCGGCATCATGAGCGGCGAGGATGAAGATGTCTGGCGCGTCGTGAGCGCGCAAGCCGCCAAGAAGGGCTTGACGATCGAAACGGTCGTCTTCAACGACTATACACAGCCGAACGAGGCGCTGGAACGCGGCGAAATCGACGCGAACGCCTTCCAGCATAAGCCTTATCTCGACAACCAGGTCGCGCAGCACGGCTATCATATCGTCCCCGTCGGATACACGGGCGTCTGGCCGATCGGCCTTTACTCCAAGAAGCACAAGGCAGTCACCGAGATCACCGAAGGTGCGACCATCGGCGTGCCGAATGACCCGTCAAACGAGGGTCGCGCACTGCGCGTTCTGCAGAACGAAGGCATCATCAAGCTCAAGGACGGAACGGGCATTCTCGCAACCGTCGCCGACGTCACCGAGAACCCTAAGAAAATTGAGATCAAGGAACTTGATGCCGGTGTGGTCGGCCGCGCTATCGACGATCTCGATGCCGCAGTCGTTAACACCGACTGGGCTCTGAAGGCGGGGCTGTCTGCGGCCGACCGCATCGCGCAGGAGCCGATCGCCGACAATCCGTATCGCAACTTCATTGCCGTCAAGCAAGGCAGCGAGAACGAGGCCTGGGTGAAGACACTGGTGTCGTCCTACCAGAACGATGCCGTTAAGGCGGAGTTCGACAAGGTGTATAAGGGAACCGGCGTCAGCGCTTACTGATCGACATTCGCGCCGAGAGGTTAGGCGCGTCGAACAAGGCGGTCCGGGCGTTCCTTGCCCGGGCCGCCTTGGGCGTTTCCGAAGGGAAAGAACATGAATTCAATTGTATCGGCCTCCGCAATCGGGGCCACGCCGCAGGCAGCGTCGGAAGAGGTCGTCCGCCTTGTCGACGTGCATCGGCATTTTGGTACGACGGCCGCTCTCGACGGGATATCGCTCACCGTGCGCAAAGGTGAGATCCTCGGCATCATCGGACGCAGCGGCGCCGGAAAATCCACCCTGATCCGCTGCCTCAACGGCCTGGAGCGTCCTGATAGCGGCGAGATCGAGATCGAGGGGTCCAGTATTATCGGCCTCGATGAAAAGGATTTGCAGCCGCTTCGCCGCCGCGTTGGCATGATCTTTCAGCACTTCAACCTACTGGCGTCGAAGACGGTCGAAGAAAATGTCGCACTGCCGCTGAAGATCGCCGGCGTCGCAAAGGCCGAACGCCTGAAGCGCGCGCATGAACTGCTGGAGCTTGTCGGCCTCGCTGGCAAGGCAAAAGCCTATCCATCGTCTTTGTCCGGTGGCCAGAAGCAACGCGTTGGCATTGCCCGAGCGCTCGCGGCGCGCCCGGCATTGCTGCTCTCTGATGAAGCGACATCTGCGCTCGATCCGGAAACGACCCGTTCGATCCTGACGCTTCTGAAGGATATCAACCGCAAGCTCGGTCTCACGATCGTCCTCATCACGCATGAGATGGAGGTCGTGCGCAATATTGCCGATCGCGTCGCCGTCATCGATGCCGGTCGTATTGTCGAGGAAGGCCAGGTCTGGTCGGTGTTCGCCGATCCCAAGGCGCCGATTACCCAAAGCCTGCTGTCGGGAAGCCGTCCGCAATTGCCGGAGCATATCACCGCCCGGCTGTCACCCACGTCCGGCCAGGAGGCGATCCTCAGTGTCGACATGGCCGGCCCCGCTGCACAGGGCGCGGTTTTTGCCGATCTCTCCACTGCGCTGCCGCAATCGTTCCGGCTCGTCCACGGTGGCATCGATCATATCCAGAACCAGCCGGTGGCGCGCTTCTTCATTGCTATCCCGATGCGCGACCCAGCCCTGAAGGACAAGGTTCTGCAGTTTCTGAAGGCCCGCTCGGCGCGGGTGGAGGTTCTCGGCTATGACACCGATCATGTTTAATCTTCTGCTTCGTTCCCTCTGGGAAACGATCCTGATGACCGGTGCATCCGGGCTGATTTCGCTGGTCTTCGGCCTGCCGCTTGGTCTGGCGCTGGTTCTCACGAACAAGGGCGGCATAGCCGAGAACGCCTGGGTAAACGGCATTCTGAGTGCCATCATCAACGGCTTCCGCTCCGTACCGTTTATCATCTTGCTGGTCGCGCTGATCCCGCTGACGCGCCTCATCGTCGGCACCGCACTTGGCACGTGGGCCGCCATCGTGCCGCTCGCCATTGCCGCGACGCCCTACTATGCGCGTATCGCCGAAGTGTCGTTGCGCGAAGTAGACCGCGGCCTGATCGATGCCGTGCGCGCCATGGGCGGCAACCGCTGGACAATCATTCGCGAAGTGCTCGTTCCGGAGGCGCTGCCGGGCATCGTCGCCGGATTCACAGTGACGCTGGTGACGCTGATCGGCGCCTCGGCGATGGCCGGCGCGATCGGTGCAGGCGGTCTCGGCGACCTCGCCATCCGCTACGGCTACCAGCGTTTCGAGACGACCGTCATGGTGGTTGTCGTTGTCGTGCTGATCGTCCTTGTTTGCGGCATACAGTGGCTCGGCGACCGGCTGGTCGCCAGGCTTGACCACAAGTAATTAATGCCGAAACGCGGCGGCGGGGTGCGAGGATGGCAACCTGCCGCTGCCGGCAAACAGCTTCTGCCTGAGGGATCCCTCGGCATACTCCGCCTTGAAGAGCCCGCGCTCCTGCAACACCGGCACGACGAGATCGACAAAATCGCGCAGACTTTCGGGTGCCACCGTGCGCGCCAGGTTGAAGCCGTCCACACCACCATCCAAAACCCACGCCGCCAGGCAATCCGCCACCTGCTCGGCCGACCCGACGATCGGCTTCATGCGGCTGCCGAGCACCATTTGATCAATGATCTGGCGCAACGTCACAGGCTTTGGTGCCTCCTTGGTGATTGCGGCAAGCGCAGACTGATTGGCGTTGGTCGACGTCTGCTCGATCGGCTCGTCGAGACCGTATTTCGAGAAATCAACGCCTGTCGAAGCCGAGTAGTGCGCGAGAGACGCTTCCACGCTCGCATGCCGGCGGTAGTCTTCGAGCTTATCCAGCGCTTCCTTCTCGGTACGACCGACGACCGCGCTGACGAGGCCAAGAACGCGCAAGGCATCCTCCCCGCGACCGAATGCTTCGGCCTTCCCCCGCAGCGCCTCCACGGTCGGCCGTGCCGCCTGCGGGGTCGGCGCGGCGATAAAGACGCACTCGGCATGGCGGGCCGCGAAATCCTGCCCTCGCGCCGAGGCGCCTGCCTGAAAAAGCAGTGGCGTGCGCTGCGGCGAGGGCTGCGAAAGGTGAATGCCTTCCATCTTGTAATATTGGCCGTCATGCCGGATGGCGCGGACTTTTGAAGGGTCGGCGAAGATGGCGCGCGCCTTGTCACGAAGCACCGCATCGTCGTCCCAACTTCCCTCCCAGAGCTTGTAGAGGATTTCGAGATATTCCTCGGCCGCATCGTAGCGCGCGTCGTGTTCTGGCAATGTCTCAAAGCCCATGGCGCGCGCGGCACTGTCGAGATAGCCGGTGACGATGTTCCACCCGATCCGACCCTTTGTCAGGTGATCGAGCGTCGACATGCGCCGCGCCAGCAGGTAGGGCGGCTCGTAGGTCGTGTTGACCGTTACCCCGAAGCCGAGATGCTTGGTAACGTATGCCATGGCCGAGATCGGCATCAGCGGATCGTTGACCGGGATTTGCGCGCCAGTTTCGATGACGGGCGCCGGACTGCCTTTGTAGACGTCGTAGACGCCGACGATATCCGCCAGGAATATTCCGTCCAGCTTGCCCCGCTCGGCGGTGCGGGCAAAATCCACCCAGTAATCGAGGTCGGTATATTGAAGGGACGTATCGCGTGGATGCGTCCACATGCCATGATTGATATGGCCGACGCAGTTCATGTCGAATGCGTAGATCTGCATCTGCTTCATATATCGTTCCCTGTGCCGGCAGACCCGGCGCGCTCGTGAGCTTGAGGGGCGCTCGTGTGCCCTTGTTAGCTCTTACCTTTCCACGGAACGAGGGCAGCTTCCAAGAGCCGAACGGCGGCACTAAAGGCAAATGCACAGGCCGCGATGATGCCGATGCCGACGAAGACAACGTCGGTTGCCAGAAACTGGGAAGCGGACATGATCATGTAACCGATCCCGCGGTTCGAGGCGATCAGTTCAGCCGCGACGAGCGTGCCCCAGCCGACACCGAGCGCAATGCGGATGCCCGTCAGGATCTCCGGCAGCGCCGATGGTAAAACGATGCTGACAAGAAGCTGCCAGGGCCGGGCACCGAGAGAGCGAGCCGCATGGACGCGCTCGATCGGCAGCGAGCGCACGCCGGCCTGTGCCGAAAGGCAGATCGGCGCGAACATGGCAAGCACAAGCAGCGTCACCTTCGAAGTCTCGCCGATCCCAAGCCAGATGATCATAAGCGGTAGATAGGCGAGCGGCGGCAGCGGCCAATAGAATTCGATCGGCGTGTCAAAGATGCCCTTTGCCCAGCGATTGAGCCCCATCAGCAGGCCAACCGGGATCCCGGCCGCGATGGCGATGGCCGCCGCCGTCGCGATCCTGAACAGGCTTGCAAAGACATGCTCTCCAAGCGAACCTCCGGCATAGCCGTCGCGATAGACGGCGCCGATCTGCGTGACAACCTCCTGCGGTGTCGGCAGGAAGAGACGCGGCACCAATCCGAGCTTTGCGACCAGCCACCAGGTGCCAATCAACGCGACTGCCGTCGCAAGGCTGATCACAAGCGTATTGCTTTCGCCAGCGCCGAACCCCTTCATGTGAACGGTTTTCGGCTGATCGGGCTTGGCAGCGACGACAACGCCGCTCGTTTCGATCACATCGCTCATTCCGCCGCACTCCTGATCTCGTCGGAGCCATGCAGAATGGTCCGAATTTCTTCTCGCAGACTGGCAAACTCTGGTGCGGTCTTGATCGATCGGGCATCGCCGGTTCGGGCGAACTCCCTGATGAAATCGAGATCAAAGCGCGCGACGATCCGGCCCGGACGCGGCGACATCACCACGACCTGCGTGCCGAGGAAGAGAGCTTCCTCGATCGAGTGCGTAATGAAGAAAATGCGCTTTCCCGTGGCTTTCCAAATCGATACGAGCAGTTCCTGCATCTGTTCTCGAGTAAGGCTATCGAGCGCGCCGAAGGGCTCGTCCATCAGGAGCGCCTCGGGATCGGCGGCAAGGGCGCGGGCAATGCCAACGCGCTGGCGCATGCCACCGGACAATTCGTAGGGAAAGGCCTTTGCAAAGTCTTTCAGCCCGACCAGTGACAGTAGCTCTTCTGCGCGAGCGCGTCGCACAGCCCTTGGGACTCCCGCAAACTGCGGGCCAAGCGCGATATTGTCGAGGACTGACTTCCAAGGCAGCAGCGTGTCCTTCTGGAAGACGACGCCGCGCTCCGCGCCGGGACCTGTGACCGGTCGGCCGTCCAGAGTAATGGTGCCTGTGGAAAGCGGCAGAAAGCCTGCAATCGCGTTGAGAAGTGTGGATTTGCCGCAGCCGGAGGCGCCGAGTGCCACGACGAAGCTGTTGTCCGAAATATCGAGCGAAACGCGATCCAGGGCATGGACCGTGCGGCCATCTCGCGTTTGGAAATAAACGCTTGCGTGGTCCACTTTGAGCATGTGCCGTCTCTTGATATTATGACGCTGGCGCGACATCGCGCCAGCGTGCTCGGAGGGGAGGATTATTCGCTATTTCAGTTGCTTGCGTTGACGAGTGCATCCGGCGTGACAAAGGCCGCGTAGCTCGGCAGCACTTCGGTCACTTTGCCCTGGTCCTTCAGGAAGGCGGCCGTATCCTTGAGGATTTTGGCGGCGCCCGACTTTTCGCCGCCGCCGAGCCAGGCTTCGGAAGCTTGTACGTCAGGCGTCAGAAGTGTCAGGTTCTTGAGTGCGCCAGCCTGCTGCTCGGGCGTTCCGCCAAGTGTCTTGGCGAGCAGCTTGGCATTCTCGCTATCGGCATCCCAAGCCTTCTTATCAGCTGCGAAGGAGGCGTAATACTTGTTGATGACGCTGGCGAAGTTCTTCAGGAACGCCGGGTTCTCATCGGCGAACTTCGATGCTGCGACCCAGGCGGAGAAGGTTGGAGCGCCCTTGTCGGCGACGTCCTTGGATGTCACCAGCACCTTGCCATTCTTCTTCAATTCGCTCAGTGCCGGATCCCACACAAAACCGCCATCGATGTCTCCGCGATTGTAGCTGGCCACGATCTCCGGCTGCGGAATTGCAAAGACCTGCACATCCTTTTCCGTCAGGCCCAGCGACCTGATCAACGCCAAGAGCTGATAATGGTCGGTGGAGACGGGCGCGGCAGCGAGCTTCTTGCCTTTCAGGTCAGACAGAGACGATATGCCCGAACCGTTGCGAACGACGAGCGCCTCGTCGATGCCGGAGATCGAGGAGAGGTAGAAAGCCTTGACCTCCAATCCGCGGGACGTCGCAGCCGCAAACGGGCTCGAGCCGACATAGCCGACCTGCACGTCACCCGAGGCGATGGCCGCGAAAATCTCGGCCCCTGAGTTGAACTTGCGGAAATCGATCTCATAGCCGGTTGCCTTGGCGAGTTCGCCATTGGCAATTGCCACCGATGACGGCAGCGCGTCGGTCTGGTAGGCAACAACCACTTTCTTGTCGGCTGCCTGGGCAACAAAAGGCGCCAACAGGCTTGCGGAGCCGAGCGTAATCGCTGCCAATAATGTCCTGATCTTCATGTTTCGCCCCCTTGCGGCTGAGCATCAGCTTCAGCGCTTCAACTTGTTTCGACATGGAAACATTAGGGCTGGCACCCACTCGCACATAGATAAAACTATCTATTTTATAGACTATAAGGACAATATTGTTTTGGCCTCTAAGACGGGCGTAAACATTCGAGCCTTGGCCACCTATGGTCTGCCAACTGACATCGCTCTTATTTAAGGAGATTCCTGTCAGATCGGATCGATAGAGATCAGAAAGCAGCACGCTTTGCCGCTCACCACGACATCCTTGCCTTTGGCTCCCTGAAGAAAAAGCGCATCCTTGGGACCAAGATCGGCGTGCTCACCGCTCCATTCGACGGTGAGGGTTCCTTGATGACACAGGAGAAACCAGGTCGGTGCGGCTGGATGCACAGTCGCCGTGGAATCGACATCAACCCTCTCGACCCAATGGCGCAGTCCGTTGCGCCGGGTCATGACGTTCAGGTCCGTGATCGGTCCCTCGGCGAGTGTCGCCGCCACCGCGACATCCGCGGGAAAGGCGAGGGGAGCGCTGTCCTGTTTTAACAACACAGGCGCGTTGTCGTCGATTGTCAGCGACATGCCGTTGCCTTCGAGGATCGCAAGCGTCCGGTCGACGCCGGTAAAGATCGAGAACGGCCCATCCGTTTCAACCGTTGCCATGCTGACGCGCCAATCGAAATCAGACAGTGCCGCGCCCTGCGGCGAGACCGCAATTTCAGTGGTCTCGCCGCCACCGTTCTTCCACGGCATGCGGCGATAGGTGCTGGATCTGAGAACGGCGGCGCGGGTCATTTGGGCTCCATCATTGCAAGGGAAGCAAGGTGAACTAAGTTTATTGGACTAAGTCTATCGAGGCAGCCATGCAGACCGTGAACATACACGAAGCGAAGACGCATCTGTCGCGGCTTATCGAGAGGGCTGCGAAAGGGGAGGCATTCATCATAGCCAAGGCCGGGAAACCCCTGGTGAAAGTCGTTCCCCTCGAAGAGGCGGATGTCCCAAAGAAGCGGCGGATCGGCTTCATGAAAGGCATGATCTTAGTTCCCGACGATTTCGACACCATGATGGCTGATGAGATCGAGGAGATATTCAGTGAGGGCGAACAGTTCCCCGAATGAGGCTGCTCCTTGATACGCACATTCTAATCTGGGCGGCCGGCGATAGCGAGCGACTGCCTGATCGTCTGCGCGCGCTGATCGAGGACGAGCAGAACGAGCTTCTTTTCAGCCCCGCCAGCCTCTGGGAAATCGCGATCAACCAAGCGCAGAGCCGCCCCGATTTTCGCGCCGATCCCTCGATGCTGAGAGAGCGCCTTGTCCAAAACGGTTATGTCGAGCTGCCGATCAACGGCGAGCATGCGCTTGCAATCGCGGCACTCCCGCCGATCCACAAGGATCCCTTCGACCGTATGCTGATTGCCCAGTCGAAGATCGAAGGCGTTCCCTTGGTCACAGTTGATCAGACCGTGTTGCAGTATCCGGGCCTCATGGAATTTTGAGGCCCGGCACAACAGGTCAATTCCCCAGAATTGCCGGCAGACGCAGGCCCTGTTCCCTGGCGCAATCGACGGCGATCTCATAGCCGGCATCGGCATGGCGCATGACGCCGGTCGCTGGGTCGTTCCAGAGGACGCGCTCCAAGCGCCGCGCTGCATCATCCGTACCGTCGGCGCAGATGACCATCCCGGAATGCTGCGAGAAGCCCATGCCGACGCCGCCGCCGTGATGGAGCGACACCCAGGTCGCGCCAGACGCCGTATTCAGGAGCGCATTCAGCAGCGGCCAGTCAGAAACGGCATCCGAACCGTCCTTCATCGCTTCCGTCTCGCGGTTCGGCGAGGCGACCGAGCCGGAGTCCAGGTGGTCGCGGCCAATGACGACCGGCGCCTTGAGCTCGCCGTTCTTCACCATCTCGTTGAAGGCAAGGCCGAGGCGATGGCGATCGCCGAGCCCAACCCAGCAAATGCGCGCCGGCAGACCCTGAAAGGCGATGCGTTCACGTGCCATGTCAAGCCAGTTGTGCAGGTGCTTGTTGTCGGGCAGCAGTTCCTTCACCTTGGCGTCGGTCTTGTAGATATCTTCCGGGTCGCCGGAGAGCGCCGCCCAACGGAACGGACCTATGCCGCGGCAGAACAGCGGACGAATATAGGCCGGCACGAAACCCGGAAAGGCGAAGGCGTTCTCGAGGCCTTCATCCTTGGCGACCTGACGGATGTTGTTGCCATAGTCGAGCGTCGGAACGCCGGCATCCCAGAAGGCGACCATGGCCTCCACGTGCTGCCTCATGGAGGCGCGCGCGGCGACTTCTACCGACTTCGGATCGGTCTCGCGCTTGGCCTTGGCTTCCTCGACCGTCCAGCCGGCAGGCAGGTAGCCGTTGCGCGGGTCGTGCGCGGAGGTCTGATCGGTCACGATATCGGGGCGCGCACCGCCGGCCTTCATGCGACGAACGAGTTCCGGGAAGATCTCCGCGGCATTGCCGAGCAAACCGACCGACTTTGCCTCACCGGCCTTCGTCCACTTGTCGATCAGTGCCAACGCCTCGTCGAGCGTCTTTGCCTTTTCATCGACGTAGCGGGTGCGCAGGCGGAAATCAATGCGGGTTTCGTCGCTTTCGACAGCCAGGCAACAAGCCCCAGCCATCACGGCTGCGAGCGGTTGTGCGCCACCCATGCCGCCGAGACCGCCCGTCAGGATCCACTTGCCCTTAAGGTTACCGTTGTAGTGCTGGCGGCCTGCCTCGACGAAGGTTTCGTAGGTACCTTGAACGATGCCTTGCGTGCCGATGTAGATCCACGAGCCGGCCGTCATCTGGCCGTACATGGCAAGGCCCTTCTTATCGAGCTCGTTGAAATGATCCCAGGTCGCCCAGTGCGGCACGAGGTTCGAGTTCGCGATCAGGACGCGTGGAGCATCCTTGTGCGTGCGGAAGACGGCGACTGGCTTGCCGGATTGCACAAGGAGCGTTTCGTCCTCGTTCAACGTCTTCAGGGTCGCTGCGATCCGGTCGAAGTCGTCCCAGGTGCGTGCCGCACGGCCGATGCCGCCATAGACCACGAGCTCGTTCGGATTTTCTGCCACGTCAGGGTCAAGGTTGTTCATCAGCATGCGCAGCGGCGCTTCGGTCATCCAGCTCTTGGCGTTGAGCTCATTGCCGCGCGGTGCGCGGATCTCGCGAATGTTGTGGCGTGGGTTTGCAGTCATGCGGGTTCCCCCTGTCTGGTGATTGTTATCGTTTCAGGCCCGGCGCGATCTGTTCGATGCGCACCAGAATGTCTTTGAGATGGACGCGAAGACGCTGTGCCTTCGCGGCGTCATAGGCGAAGGGCGGCGCCTCGGTTTGGAGATGCGTCGATTGCGCGAGCTCCATCTGGATGGCGTGCACGCCGATCTCGGGCTGGCCGTAACGGCGTGTCGTCCAGCCGCCCTTGAAGCGGCCGTTGAGCACGCTGTCGTAACCCTCAGCAGCTTCGACGACGGTAAGCGTCGCCTGCTCGATGGCGCCATCGCAGGTCTTGCCCATGTCCGTGCCGATATTGAAATCCGGCAGCTTGCCCTCGAAGAGGAACGGAATGTGCGAGCGGATCGAGTGGCAGTCGTAGAGGATCGCGACGCCATGGATGGCCTTCACACGCTCGATCTCGGCGGCAAGTGCCGCGTGATAGGGCGCGTGAAAGTCAAGCAGCCGCGCCGCGATGTCGGCCTCACCGGGCCCCTTCCCATCCTTCCAGATCGCCTTTCCGTCGAAATCCGTTTCCGGAATAAGACCGGTGGTGTTCTGGCCGGGATAGAGGCTGACACCGGCCGGATCGCGGTTCGCATCGATGACGTAGCGGTGGAACGTTGCGCGCACGGTGGTCGCGTCTGACAGCAGGCCATCATAGAGGTGATGGATGTGCCAGTCGGTATCGGCAAGAATCTTGCCGTTCTCGTTCAAACGCTCCCAGATATCACCGGGAACCTCGGTCCCCGTGTGGGGAAACCCGAGGATGACTGGAGATGAGCCCTGTTTAACTTCGAATACAGCCATGTCAGCTCTCCAGAACGGGTAAGATGCCGGGCGAGACGGATGCATTGAGCGTGCCCGTCGCGATGAGATCGCCTGCCGCCTTAAGGTCGTTTGCCATGTAGCGGTCGAGCTCCAGGCTCGGCACTGCGCTGCGGATTGTCGAAATCGCCTTCTGCAGTTCAGGGCTGGTTATCAGGGGGGCGCGGAACTCCACGCCCTGGGCTGCGGTCAGTGCTTCGATGCCGACAATATTGAAGAGGTTGTCAGTCATCGGCAGCAGGCGACGGGCACCGTGGCAGGCCATGGAGACATGATCTTCCTGATTGGCCGACGTCGGCGTCGAGTCGACGGAGGCCGGGTGCGACATCTGCTTGTTTTCCGACATGAGTGCCGCCGACGTTACTTCCGCAATCATCAGGCCGGAGTTGAGGCCGGGCTTCTTTGCCAGGAAGGCCGGCAATCCGTAGGAAAGCGCAGGGTCGACCAAGAGGGCGATGCGCCGCTGTGCGATCGCGCCGATTTCACAGATGGCAAGGGCGATCTGATCCGCCGCAAAGGCGACTGGCTCGGCATGGAAATTGCCGCCGGAGACAACCGAATTGTCCGACAGCACCAGCGGGTTGTCGGTGACGGCGTTCGCTTCGATTTCCAGCGTCCGAGCAACCGAGCGCAGCAGATCCAGGCAGGCGCCGTCGACCTGGGGCTGACAGCGAATGCAGTAGGGATCCTGCACGCGCTCGTCGCCTTCAATATGGCTCTGACGGATCACCGAGCCTTCGAGAAGTCCCCGAAGTGCTAAAGCCGTATCGATCTGGCCCCTATGGCCGCGCAACGTGTGAATGTCCGGATGGAAGGGCGCGGACGACCCCATGGCTGCGTCCGTCGACATGGCTCCGGTAATCAAGGCCGCCTGGGCTGCCCGATGTGCGCGGAAAAGACCGGCAAGCGCCAGCGCCGTTGAGGTCTGCGTACCATTGATCAGTGCGAGGCCTTCCTTGGCAGCGAGCACGACAGATTTCAGTCCGGCCCTTTCGAGAGCCGCACTGCCGGAAAGACGCTCGCCGGCAAAGAAGGCTTCGGCTTCGCCCATCATCACGGCGGCCATGTGGGCGAGGGGGGCAAGGTCGCCGGAGGCGCCAACGGAACCCTTTTCCGGGATGACCGGGATGACGCCTTTTTCCAACATGCCTTCGATCAGCCGCACCAATTCCAGTCGCACGCCGGACGCGCCACGACCAAGCGAAACCAACTTCAGGGCCATGATCAGACGAACGACGTTTTCAGGCAGGGGCGCGCCGACGCCGCAGCAATGCGAGAGGATAAGGTTGCGCTGAAGCGTCGCCACATCGGCGCTATCGATCTTGATGGACGCGAGTTTTCCGAAGCCGGTATTGATGCCGTAGACCGGCGCATTGCCAGCCGCAATCTCGGCAATGCGTGAAGCGGCCTTCGCAATTCCGGCGTCGAAGGAAGCGTCGAGCTTTGCTGGCTCACCGGTCCAGTAGATCGTCTCCAGGTCCTTGAGCGAAACGGAGCCGGGGTGAAGGGTAATGGTCAACGGTCGATCCTTTCGCCCTTGAAAACATGTGCATGAAGTGGGTTGAAGCCGATGCGGTAGACGAGTTCGGCGAGGCTTTCGACGTCCCAGATGGCGAAATCTGCGGACTTGCCAGGCTCGAGCGTGCCCGTTTCCTCTAAAAGTCCGAGGGCGCGTGCGCCTTCACGGGTCGCGCCGGCGATGCATTCCTCGACAGTGAGACCGAACAGTGTCGCCGACATGTTCATCGTCAGGAGGAGCGAGGTCAGCGGCGACGTACCCGGATTGCAATCAGTGGCGATGGCGATCCGAGCGCCGGCGTCGCGCAGCGCCTGAACAGGCGGCTTCTGCTTCTCATTGATGGCGTAGAAAGCGCCCGGCAGCAGGACGGCGACCGTACCGGCTGTGGCCATTGCCGTGGCTCCTTCGGCATCCAGATACTCGAGGTGGTCGGCCGAGAGCGCATCGTAAGAGGCTGCAAGCTTTGCACCGCCCAGGTTGGACAATTGTTCCGCATGCAGCTTGACCGGCAGGCCGAGCGCCTCGGCCTTGTCGAAGACCCGCGCGATCTCGGCTGTCGAAAAGGCGATCCCTTCACAGAAGCCATCGACAGCGTCGACCAAGCCCTCGGCATGGGCGTATTCGAGAGCCGGGATAACGACGTCCGTGATGTAGTCACCGTTGCGGCCCTTGTACTCGACCGGCGTCGCATGAGCGCCGAGATAGGCGGTAACGACACGGACCGGACGAACCTGCTCGAGTTGGCGGGCCGCGCGCAGCATCTTCAGTTCGCCGTCGATATTCAGCCCGTAGCCCGACTTTACCTCGATCGTCGTCAGACCTTCGGAAATAAGTGTATCCAAGCGGGGAAGAGCCGCCTCGACGAGACCTTCGAGCGAGAGTGCGTTTGTTGCCTTGACGGAAGAGACGATGCCGCCGCCGGCGCGCGCAATCTCTTCATAGGTCGCGCCTTCAAGGCGCATTTCAAATTCGCGGGCGCGATTGCCGCCATAGACGATGTGGGTGTGGCAGTCGACAAGGCCAGGCGTCACCCAGCGACCTTCGAGATCCGTGATTTGGGCTCGCTCGATCGCCGACACCGGCAAGTCGGCCTCTGGACCGACAAAACTTATGCGGCCGCCTTCTGTAACAATGGCGCCTTTGTCGATGATGCCGAGACCCGGCTTTTGCGGATCGAGCGTCGCCAGTCGCGCATTCCGCCACAAATGTGGACGGAGATCGCTGGATGCTTCATCGCTTGAAAATTTGTTCCCATTCATCAGCTTTGCGCCTTCCCTTATGTGGAAACATGTATATACATAATAAACAGGTGACAAGTGAAATTTTGTGCGTCTCCATGGAAAAGAAAGATGCGCGGCGCCAAAGAGGAGAAAAAGCGTTATGGCCCAGACGGTAGCGACCACACTGCATTCAAGCGCGGCACTTCTGCCGCACGGATGGCAAAAGGACGTTCGCCTGACGATCGCGGATGGCCGTATCGCAAGCGTTGAAACGGGCGTCGCCGCCCAGCCCGGCGACGAGCATCACGACACGCTTGTTCCCGCGATGAGCAACCTGCACAGCCATGCTTTCCAGCGCGCAATGGCGGGCCTTGCGGAAGTGCGGGGACCGGCGAACGACAGCTTCTGGAGCTGGCGTACCGTCATGTACAAGTTCGCTCTCTCGATGACGCCTGAGCATGTCGAGGCCGTGGCCGCAAAACTCTATATGGAGATGCTGGAAGCCGGCTTTTCCCGTGTCGGTGAATTCCATTATCTGCACCACGACAAGGACGGCACGCCCTATACCAACATTGCCGAGCTCGCCGAGCGCATCGGGGCGGCAGCAAACATCAGCGGGATCGGCTTGACGTTGCTTCCGGTGTTCTATGCCCATTCCGGCTTCGGTGGCGCGGCGCCGATCGATGGCCAGCGGCGCTTCATCAATTCGCTGGACAGCTTTGCCGCATTGTTGGAGGGCTGCCGTAAGATGACAAGCGGACTTCCCGGTGCCGAGCTCGGTCTTGCCCCGCACAGCCTGCGTGCCACGACGCCGGGGGAACTCGTCAAGGTCGTAGCGCTGGCCGGCGACGGGCCAATCCATATCCATGTCGCCGAGCAGGTGAAGGAAGTCGAGGACTGCGTCGCGTGGTCGGGCGCGCGGCCCGTCGAATGGCTGCTGGCCAATGCGCCTGTCGATGGTCGCTGGTGCCTGATCCACGCAACCCACATGACCGACGAGGAAACGCGCGGCATGGCGCGCAGCGGCGCGATCGCCGGCCTTTGCCCGATCACCGAAGCTAACCTCGGCGACGGCACCTTCCAGGCGTCGCTCTTCATCGAAGACGGCGGCCGCCTCGGCGTCGGCTCGGATTCCAACGTTTTGATCTCGCTTCCGGGCGAACTGCGTCAGCTCGAATACTCGGAACGTCTGGCGCTCAGGGCTCGCAATGTCATCGCAGCGCCAGGCGGCTCGACCGCGCGCAGACTTTTCGATCTTGCGATTACCGGTGGCGGCGCTGCCCTGAAGGCACCGGGCGGGATCGCGGTCGGCCACCAAGCCGACCTCATTTCGCTCGGCAAGACATCCGTGCCCTACCTTTCCGGCGATCAGCTGCTCGATCACTGGGTCTTTGCCGGTGGCGTGGCCGTCGACAGCGTCTGGGCGCTCGGCCGCAAGCAGGTCGCGGGCGGTCGCCACGTGGCGCGCGATCAAATCAATCGCCGATTCCTGAAGGCGATGGGCGAGCTTCTGGCAGCATAGGGCTTTCCAGGTCGCAACATACACATTAGAGCGGGAGGCATTAAACGGAGCGTGACGATGAACCAAAGCAAGGAGACAACCTTGCACCAGCGGATCGTGAGCGACATCGAAGGCCGCATCGTTTCTGGCGAGTGGCCGCCGGGTCACCGCATCCCGTTTGAAGTGGATCTAACCAAGAAATACGACTGTTCGCGCATGACCGTGAACAAGGCGCTAACCCAGCTCGCCAAGGCGGGCCTCATCGAGCGTCGGAAGAAATCCGGCAGCTTCGTCACGCAGCCGCAGGCGCAATCGGCCGTCCTGGAGATCCACGACATCAGGGCTGAGGTCCAGTCACTGAATCTTTCCTACTCCTTCGCCGTATCGAAGCGCGAACAACGCAAGGCGAAGGTCGACGACATTAGACGCCTTGACGTCGCACCAGGATCTTCCGTGGTTGATGTGGCCTGCATCCATCAGGCGGGTGGTCGACCGTTCTGCCTGGAAGAGCGACTGATCAGCCTGTCGACCGTGCCTGAAGCCGCCGAGGCCGACTTCTCCGAAATGGCGCCGGGCGCCTGGCTGATCAATCAGATCCCCTGGAGCAGCGCCGAGCACCGCATTCACGCCGTCTCGGCCGGTTCGGACGAGGCGACCGCCCTCGGGATCCCGCGTAACACCGCCTGCCTGGTCGTCGAGCGCCGCACTTGGAGCAATGTCGGGCCAGTCACCCATGTACGCTTCACCTATCCCGGCGACCGCCATGCGCTGGTGGCGCGTTTCACACCGGCGTCGCAGTAGCAAACGGCCTCGGCAAGCGCATCGTGCGCCGTTCCTCTTCGCTAGATGCCCGCCGATATCTGCTGGAGTTTTAATGCGTTTCGTCATCATGTTTTCCCGATCGGGAAAATTAAGATCCCTAAACATAATAACTGCACGTCATTCGAATAACTCGACTGACGGATGTTTTATGCTGGTCCGCAATTTGCGGGATGCCGACTTCCAGATTCAGTTGGTCATGCAGCAGTTCGGGGCACAGCTTTCCACCTTCGAAAACGGAAAAGCGGTCGAACGTCAGCGATGGGGGGCATTCGGTTTTGATGCAGCCGGTGCTGCAGTTGCGAGTCCATTCCGTTTGGCTGGACGCGTTTTTGGTCGGCAGTGAGCGTGGGAGCCACGGGCGTGACACGCTTTCATCAGCGTGTCTCCGCGCGAGCATCTCGCGGAGCGTCGAGTGGCATTCATCCGGGCTGAGGCGGCGGACCATATCGGCTTTCGCTCGCGCCATTAAAGACGCACCGTACGGGCTTCCGGCCCGAGGACGTGCCTGACTTTGCTGATTGCTCACGACGTCAAATCATCGTTGGTTCTGGATCGGAATCCATTTCCCACGGGGATATCTGGAGCACATGCGCGATCACAAGGCTGCCAACCGGCGCTAGGTGATCCTGAAGGCCACCTTTGCATCAAGAGCGCTGCAGGGAATGCTGCCTGGGCTTCCTCCTGGGTCACCGTGCCCGTCGTCGGTCCCGGCGCAGGCCTCCATCGCTAGGACGAAGGCGGTGCCGCTGACGGCCGGCCAATTCACACACGGGCGTCTTGCGCGGTTCGGACAGTGCGGAACGTTTGGTCGCGCTCAACGATGACGGCGATCCACCCGGGTGCCGACACAGGCTCTCCAATTCCACTCAGCAGGGATGGGCTAAATGGTGGATCGCGCAGTTAGCCAGCGCTTGGCATGCCATCCACTCCGTAAACCCCTGCCGTGACACGTTGCCCACGCGATTATCCTGCCGCATCGGGAAGGCGAAAGGGAGTAGCAGTTCTAGCGGAGGGGGCGCCCCTGAATAGAGGCGCGCGTCAGCTCGAAGCTTGGCGGAGATACTGCCGAAATCACCTTGCCAAAATGCCTTTCCAGTTCCCTGGATAGGTCGTCGGCAGAGGTCATCCCGTGTTGGAAACGCTCGATAAGCAGTTTCGCCGCGACGTTATAGCCTTCCGGATTGGCAAGACTACTGGCTGAACAGTATCCTGCCGCATCCAAGACGCCTTGCAGCATCGTGAGGTCTGTTGACTTTAAGACGAAATTAAATTCGGAAGACATTTCGGTCCTCCTTCTATCTGGGGCAAGGGCCGCTAGGCCCTGATGCAGCAGCGCCCGTAACATTGGCTGCTGACGGAAAGACCATGCCTGAGCGCGGCTCCGCATGCAACGTAATTCCTGCAATTTTTATTTTTATAAGACATTCGCAACAAAACCACGAATTGAGGTTGCGTTTCATGCGGGGAGACCCTATATCAACGGTATCGGCATTGCTGATGAGCGCTGGAATGCATCTGTCGCTCGCAATCGCCGCAGTCGCTTTCCGCTTGTGACCACGGATGTACTGGCACTGGTGTGAGTAGCGATGTGAGGAAGGTCGGTGCGGTATCGCCCCGGCCTTTTTTGTTGGCTGCGCCACCAGTCTGGAAACTGGTTTAAACACAATGGCGGCTCGGCCTGCCGCATCGAGTTTGCTAGTCGAGCTTCGTTTCGCGCCCCTTGGCGTCAAGCAGACCTTTTCTCTCAAAATCGATCTCATATGCCGGGCTACGTCGGGCAGCGATCACTCTCGTAACGAAAAGGAATCTAGAATGAGCAAAACAAATGCGGCTGAGATCCAGCGCAAATCAGAGCGTCAAGTTGCAAACACGAGCGGCGGAGGCCACTTGGGAGGGACCAATTTCGGGCAAGCCCCCGACGCTAAGACCGCAGGCGGAACGGGCGGCAAATCCCGTCCCAGTGGGGGACGCAAGTAGTCTACGGATTCGAAGAAAGCCCGCCGCGAGACTGAACTGACCCCCGGAGATTGTTGTCCAACTTTACGGGGTCAGTTCAGTCATGCATGATCCCATCACGCTCTAGACCTTGCTCTGCTCTATCGCCAGTTCTGCCTTAAGGCTTTCGAGGTCGCGGAAGATTGTGGCAACCGCCAGAACGCGTCCGCCGCGCTTGAAGCGCAGGAGGCAGTCCTTCGCGGCAACGTCGCCCTCAACCTCGATCGCGTCCCATCTCTCGGCATGACCGACATAGTTGATCGGGATGTCGTAATGCTGGCTCCAGAAGAACGGCACATCCGTGAATTTCTTCCGGCGTCCGAGCATGCTGAGGGCCGCGGCAGCGCCCTGGCGCTGCGCCACCACCCAGTGCTCCACTCTGATGTTCTCGCCGCTGTGGGGGTCGGGCCACCGCGCGATATCGCCGGCGGCATATATCCCCGGCGCGCTGGTTTCGAGTTAGGCATCGACCAGGACGCCCCGATCGGTGGCGAGACCGGCTCCTTCGGCGAGATCGACTCGCGGTCGCACGCCGATGCCGGCAACGATCATGTCGGCGGCGAGGGTCGTGCCGCTGCTCAGCAGGATCTCGCTGGCGCCGATGCTCGCGGCGGTATCCCCAAGATGGAACACGACGCCATTTTCCTCATGCAGGGCGCGGATGAAGTCGCCCATCTGGGGGCCTAGTACCCGTTCCATCGGCCGTTCCTCGGGCGCCACCACATGCACTTCGACACCGCGGGTGCGAAGGGCGGCGGCGACCTCGAGGCCAATGAAGCTGGCGCCGAGCACCACAGCGTGCCGCGCCGCGCCGCTCTGGGCGATGATCCTGCGGCTGTCTGCAAGCGTGCGCAACGTGTGGACATGAGGCTGGCTGGCGCCGGGTATGGTCAGGCGCACTGGTTCGGCGCCGGTCGCGAGCAGCAATTTGTCGAAGGCGACCCGTGCCCCATCGGCGAGCACGAGCTCGCTGGCACGGACATCGATGCCGGCAACCTTAGTTGCGAGGCGCAGATCGATGCCGTTCCTGGCATAAAAGCCTTCCTTGCGCAGCAGGACCCAGTCATCGGGAGCCTTGCCCGCCAGATAGTCCTTTGAAAGGTTGGGCCGGTCGACGGGCAGCGCCTCGTCGTCGCTGATCATGAGGATGGCGCCCTGATATTGTTCTCGCCGCAGTCTCTCGGCCGCGGCAAAACCGGCCGCGCCACCGCCGACGATGACGATCCTTTCCGGAGATACCCCGGCATTGCTCTCGCGCGAAGCCGGCTGCGGCTTCTTGCGCTTCTCGCCAACGAAAATCCGTTCGCCGCGCTTTTCGACCGACCAGCAAGCGAGCGGCGACAGGGCTGGCGCGCGCAGGGCCTCTCCGGTGCGCAGGTCGAAGCAGGCGTGATGCCAGGGGCAGCGGACGCTGTCGTCGGCAATGAGGCCGTCGACCAGCGGTCCGCCATAGTGCGTGCAGGCGGCGGCAACGGCGAATATCTCTGCTCCACAGCGCACCAGAAGAACGGCCTCGCCGTCGCGATGGCCGACCAGCTTGCCGCCATCGGGAAGATCGGAAAGCGCAATGCCGAGGGCCAGATCGGGTCCGCTCGAGTCTGGATGGTTACTGGCCATTTTCTCCTCCCTCATAGGGCAGCTGCCGGTATCATCCATTGCGACGCTCGGTTGCGCAGCAGGCAGCTCCCCTTGAATTTCCCGCTATTCGGCTTTGCAGGCAAATGAATTTGGCCCGAAGTTGGGTCGAATTCTTGAGGTCAGATGCAGTCGTATCTCAGATGAACGGCATCGATTTCTGGTCTTATGGGAGCCCGCCAAATCACGCTGGCGACGATCAGCGTTCGGGCACGCGGCCGTGCGATCGCGAAAATCCTCGGTATTTCATACTATGGATGGCTGTTGCATAGAACCTACCGGGAACGTTTGCAAAGAGATCCGCATGCTTTGCACGGAGAGTTCGTTTGACGTTGTTGAATGAAGAAGCCTTCGGGCCTCGCGGTCTTAACTGCCCAGACGCCCTTAAGCAGAAGATCACGCCAGTCGTCCTTCCCGAGCCCCTTGCCGTCGCTCGAGAAGGCTGCAGGGAAGGCCGCCCACGAGAAGATCCACGTCTCTTTCCGACTAAGGCGGCACCACCCAGCAAACGCGCCAAGCCGTGCACGAGCATCTCAAAGCGGAAGAAACGCTGCCTGGCCGTCGTGCCGTGAGCCTATTTCATGGTGATCACGATGTCGTCACGGATCAGGTCCGTAAGCTCGTGTTCATCCGTGACGCCAAGTTCAATCCATTGAAGGAGGCTCTTTGCCTTTCGGCTTGCCTCAACGCTTTCCTTTTGATGCCCATTTTCATCGCACCAATTCCTCAGAATGCGATCGATCAGGTCCGTGATCTTAAATACCAGCACCGGTCGTTGCCACGAAATCCATTGCATCGGCCCGTCTCCCTTCGAAGCGAGAGCCTATGTGGATCCACGTCAGGCAGGCAATGCCTTACACATAAGAACATTCTCATATGCGAGCACTAAAAGGCGAGGCGTTGCAAAATGGCAATAGACGCCGTGCGGTTGGACAAGCAAATGGCGCATTCTAGCGCAAACCCCCTCATCGTTGGGGAGCGAATCCAGCATCTTGCATGGCTCATCAAGTACACAGCGCCATTCATAGCTAAGTCCCGTTGCACCAGTGGAAATACAAGCGGTTAACCGAAAGACAATTGCGTCAACCCCAACGTGCGTGCCCTCCTAAATGGCGATTTCCACGATGCACCGGCCCATGTTCGGATGGCTTCGTCAATTGAGGAAACCATCATGGCGTCGGCCAACAGAGTTCTAGCGCATCGAATTCAGGCAGCTCGCTACAGACGTGGGGGCCGGAATTGGCGATAACGCGAGGGCATTCAAGACCGGCGTTCCAAGCGATCGGCACACTTAAACGCCAAACTTGAGCTCGATTTCGCGCTCGGCCGG